>JBNMGK010000006.1:0-25884 GCA_050872205.1 Enterocloster sp. | reverse complement strand
GTAACAGACCGCCCGGGCCATGAACGCCGTTATGCCATCGACCCAACCAAGATCGAGACAGAATTAGGCTGGAAGCCAAAATATAACTTTGATACAGGAATTCAGCAGACCATTCAGTGGTATCTGGACAACCAGGAATGGTGGAAAAACATTTTAAGCGGTGAGTACAGCAAGTATTTCGACAAGATGTACGGAAACCGTCTGTAAGTGAAAGATAAGCAAGCAAGTAACTGTGGCTGACGGAAATTTCCGCCAGCCATTGACATGTATGATACCAGGGGAAAAAGGTCAGAAATCTGACGCAAGCTTGCTTGCAGGAAGATTTTTGGCCTTTTGGCCCGCCAAAAACATGAGTAAGTAGCCATTTTTGGAAAAAATGTGCGGATTACGAATGTTTTTGAAGATTGCGGGAGCACATCGTGCGGAGCAATCTGATATCAGAAAGTAAGAACAAAAAGTGAGGGATCATTTATGAGAGTTCTGGTAACAGGTGTAAAAGGACAGCTTGGACATGATGTAATGGACGAACTGGCAGCAAAGGGCATCGAAGGAATTGGCGTAGACGTAGAAGAAATGGATATTACAGACGCCGCAGCCTGCGAAAAAGTAATTACTGAGGCAAAACCGGATGCAGTGATCCACTGTGCAGCATATACTGCAGTAGATGCCGCTGAAGATAATGTAGAACTGTGCCGCAAGGTAAATGCAGAAGGCACCAGAAACATTGCCAAGGTCTGCAAAGCTTTAGATATTAAGATGATGTACATCAGTACGGATTATGTATTTAACGGTGAAGGACTACGCCCATGGGAGCCGGATGACCACAGAGAGCCATTAAATGTATATGGTCTGACAAAATACGAAGGCGAGATCGCAGTAGAGCAGAATTTAGAGAAGTTCTTTATTGTCCGTATTGCATGGGTATTTGGCATAAACGGCAAGAACTTTATTAAGACCATGCTCCGTTTAGGCAAAGAAAGAGGTGCTGTCAGTGTCGTAAATGACCAGATCGGTTCCCCAACCTATACCTATGACCTGTCTAAGCTGTTAGTTGCCATGATCCAGACTGACAAATACGGCAGATATCATGCAACCAATGAAGGACTTTGCAGCTGGTATGACTTTGCCTGCGAGATCTTCCGCCAGGCTGGTATGGATGAAGTAAAGGTAACACCAGTGGACTCATCTGCATTTCCTGTTAAAGCAAAACGTCCATCCAACAGCCGCTTAAACAAGGATAAACTTACAGAAAATGGTTTTGAGAGACTTCCTGCATGGCAGGACGCTTTAGGCCGTTATTTAGAGGAATTAAAAGGACAGGAAGGACTGTAAAAAAATGGGAAAATATTTTGGAACAGACGGCTTTCGCGGGGAAGCAAACGTAAACTTAACCGTTGAGCATGCCTTTAAAGTAGGCCGTTTCTTAGGCTGGTACTACGGACAGAAAAATCCAGATGAAAGATGCCGCATTGTTATCGGAAAAGATACCAGACGCAGCAGCTATATGTTTGAGTATTCCTTAGTAGCAGGTCTGACTGCATCTGGCGCTGATGTATTTCTGCTTCATGTAACTACCACACCAAGCGTTTCTTATGTAGTGCGCACAGAGGGCTTTAACTGCGGTATCATGATCTCCGCCAGCCACAACCCATACTATGATAACGGAATCAAGGTTATCAACGAAAAGGGCGAAAAGCTGGAAGAATCTGTGATCGTAGAGATCGAGAAATACTTAGATGGTGAAATGGGCGAGATCCCGTTGGCAAAGAAAGACAAGATTGGCCGTACCGTAGACTTTGCAGCAGGCAGAAACCGTTACATCGGCTATCTGATCTCTATTGCCACCCGTTCTTTCAAGAACATGAAAGTGGCTTTAGACTGTGCAAACGGAAGTGCTTCTGCTATCGCAAAAAATGTATTTGACGCTTTAGGCGCTGAAACACATGTGATCAGCAACGAGCCAAATGGCCTGAATATCAACACAGACTGCGGTTCCACCCACATTGAACATTTACAGAAGTTTGTAGTAGAGGAAGGCTGTGACGTAGGTTTTGCTTACGATGGAGATGCAGACCGCTGTATCGCTGTAGATGAAAAGGGAAATGTAGTAGACGGGGACGGCATTATGTATGTCTGCGGTAAATACATGAAGGAGCAGGGAAGTTTGTTCCACAACACAGTTGTTACTACTGTTATGTCAAACTTCGGTCTTTACAAGGCATTTGACCGGGAAGGCATTTCCTATGAAAAGACAGCTGTAGGTGATAAATATGTTTACGAAAATATGGCTGCTACCGGCAACTGCTTAGGCGGTGAACAGTCCGGCCACATTATTTTCAGCAAACATGCAACGACTGGTGACGGCATTCTTACTTCCCTGAAAGTAATGGAAGTGATCCTGGAGAAGAAGCAGACTCTTGCAAAACTGGCATCTGAGTATGAAGTTTACCCGCAGGTTCTTAAGAACGTAAAGGTAAAAGACAAAAAAGCAGCTCAGGATGATGAAAAAGTCCAGGCAGAAGTTGCAAAAGTAACAGAAAGCTTAGGAAGCAATGGACGTATCCTTCTTCGTCAGTCTGGTACAGAGCCGGTTGTCCGTGTTATGGTAGAAGCATCTGATCTTGAGACCTGTGAAAAATATGTTGACCAGGTGATTAAAGTAATGGAAGAGCAGGGACACTGCCTGTAGGGGATCAGGAATATTACCCATAACCAGAACGAATAGTAAAATGAAATCTCATTGCTTGTAAGAATAAAGGGTATATGTTATACTGTAGTATATATTTTTTATCATTTGCAGCAATGAGGCTGGTGTATCAGAGGCTCCGGGGACAATGCTGCTCCGGAGCTTTTTTAAACAAAAGCCATGCTGCGTTACCATCTTATAAGAAAAGGAATGATGAAACGTGGGGCTGAATCAGTAAAAGTACTGCTGTTTATCGTCTGCCGTTACGGCGTGATCGAGCGACTGCCCGGAAGGGCTTGAGATTTAAAAATACAAAGCAGAACCGTTTAGATGCCGGTCACAGCAAGCAGTAATATGTAACAGAAAAAGACAGAGATAAACACAAGGAGGAAATAGTTATTATGTTAAATTATAAGAGATATAAAAGAGTACCTGTAGTTAATTTCCCGGAGCGTACCTGGCCAAACAAGGAGATCGAGAAAGCTCCTGTATGGTGCAGCGTTGATCTTCGTGACGGAAACCAGGCACTGGTAGAACCAATGGTAGTAGAAGAAAAGGTAGAGATGTTCAACCTTTTAGTAAAGCTGGGCTTTAAGGAGATCGAGGTTGGTTTCCCTGCAGCTTCCCAGATCGAATATGATTTTCTTCGTACACTGGTTGACCGCAAGCTGATCCCGGATGATGTAGAGGTTCAGGTATTAGTACAGTGCCGTGAGCATCTGATCAAGAGAACGTTTGAAGCATTACAGGGCATTAAGAAAGCCATTGTACATATTTACAATTCCACATCCACTCTTCAGAGAGATGTTGTTTTCCACAAGGATATGGATGAGATCAAGGATATCGCTATTGTAGGTACCAAGATGGTACAGAGATATGCAGCAGAATGCGATACCAAGATCCGTCTGGAGTATTCTCCAGAGAGCTTTACCGGCACAGAGCTGGATTTTGCTCTTGATATCTGTACAGCTGTTCAGGAGACCTGGGGCGCTACCAAGGAGAACCCGATCATCATCAATCTGCCATCTACTGTTGAGATGAATACTCCAAACGTATATGCAGACCAGATCGAATGGATGAACACACACTTTAAGAACAGAGAAAGCATTATCTTAAGCGTACATCCACACAATGACAGAGGTGAAGGCGTTGCTTCTACTGAATTAGCACTTCTTGCAGGCGCTGACCGTGTAGAGGGAACTCTGTTTGGTAATGGTGAGCGTACAGGTAATGTAGATATTTTAACTGTTGCTTACAATATGTTCTCTCAGGGTATTAACCCAGAGTTAAATATTGAAAATGTCCGCGAGATCGCAGAAGTTTATGAGCGCTGCACCAAGATGCAGATCCCGCCGAGACACCCATATGCAGGAAAACTGGTATTTACTGCATTCTCCGGTTCCCATCAGGATGCGATCAACAAAGGTATGCAGGCACTGCATGAGAGAAACAGCCAGTACTGGGAGGTTCCGTATCTTCCTATTGATCCAAGCGATATTGGAAGACAGTACGAGCCAATCGTCCGTATCAACAGCCAGTCTGGAAAGGGCGGCGTAGTTTTTGTTATGGATCCCTTCTATGGCTTCAAGCTGCCAAAGGGCATGCACAAGGAGTTTGCAGACGTGATCCAGGCTATTTCCGAGAAGCAGGGTGAAGTTGCCCCAGAGCAGATCATGGAAGAGTTCAGGAAAGATTATCTGGACCGCAAAGAACCAATGCATTTCCGCAAGTGCCGTATTACCGATACAGAGACTGCAGATGGCGAGTTTGCAACACTGGTTAAGCTTACTTATACCGATCATGGCATTGAGAAGCATTTCGATGGCATTGGAAACGGACCGATCGATGCTGTTCAGAGAGGCTTAGAAGAGGCACTGGGCATCCAGATCAAGGTATTAGACTACACCGAGCATGCACTTGCATCTGGTTCCGGCGCACAGGCTGCTTCCTACATCCACTTAGTAGACCAGACCACTGGAAAAGCAACCTACGGCGTAGGCATCAGCTCTAACATTACCAGAGCATCTATCCGCGGTATCTTCAGTGCTGTGAACAGACTGTTCTATTAATAGGTTAGTAGATAATAAACATAAGAGATAAAAAATGGCTGCCGCAAAATTTATTTTTGCGGCAGCTTTTTTGCGCCGGTTTATGGCTGAAGGGTAATATATCAGTTGGCTTTTTTGGAAAGCATGATATCCAGGATCACTTCGTCTACATTTGCCATGCCTGTATTGGCAATACGTGCAATGTTTTTAATATTTTCTTCAGGAGAAGCGGCGCAGATGCCATCACTTTCACGTAAAGTAAAGCTGCTTACTGCCATTTTTGCAGAAAGATAAGCAGCAGCTGTTGCCGTGGAAAGCTTCATGGCGCAGCCGGTTTTGCCGCCATCGCAGATCATGCCGGAAACAGCACCTGTCATATTCCGGATGGCAAATCCCATTTGCTCTTCAGTTCCACCCCACAATTTCACAAGGGCCGCGCTGGCAGCTGTGGAGGCCGCTACCGCACAGGTACACATGGCAGAAAGCTTGCCGATCACTGCATTGCAATAGCTGTTGACCAGATGGCCGAATGCCAGTGCTCTTGCAAGCTGGAGTCGTGGGATGTTTCCCCTTCTGGCTGCAATGCTTAAAGGAATGCTTAATGCCAGTCCCTTGCTTCCGGCCCCCGCGCTGCTGGTGACAGAGAAGGGGCAGCCATCTAACCGGGCTTCAATGGCAGCGCCTACGCCAGCCATCATTTCTTCCAGCTCGCTGTGACCAAAGCTGGTATTCATGGCAGAGGTGATACCTACAGGACTGGGATGTTCTTTGCCATAGGCAGAAAGCGTGTCATTGGGAATAAGCCTGTCTACGAGAAATTCCAGTTCAGACATTTCAAAGGTGTCTGCCAGAAGACTGATCTCTTTTAAACTCATGGCGCATAGCGCGTCTGTGGTGTTCCCTGGATCATTTTTTGCTGCTTCCGGCTTTTCAAAACAGACCTGTTCATTATGAGCAAGGAAGACAAGATCCGTATGGGCATCCCTGATCAGAGCAGTGGCAGTTTCGTTTCCAGACCGCACTTCACAAAATGCATAGATACTGTGTCTGGAGCGGTCTACATGGATCTGTACCTTTCCTTCTTCTACAAAAGCACGGGCCTTTGCAGAAATTTCTGGTGTGATCCCTTCAAAGATCTGCAGCTCTTTTTTGGTATCCCTTATGAAAGCGCCACGGGCGGCAGCATAGTCCATCCCGGTCCGGTCAAAACCGGGGATTGCCACAGACATTCCGTTTTTATAGAGACCAGGATTTAAGGTCATGGTGATACCGGTTATTTCTCCAGATAAAATATGAGCGGCCGCTGCTGCGCACAAAGCACCACAGGCCGGTTCCGTACATCCAAGGGATGGTTTTACAGTATTGTGTAAAAAAGCAAGTGCTTCCTCTTTTTTCATGTTTCTTCTCCTTTGGTATAAAAATAATGACACATGTAATAAAATTGACAAGTGTATGACTTTGATGTAAAGTATACTCATAATAGATCACATGTCAATGATCTGAATATAAGTTTGACAGATCTGCTGTTTTGTCAGACTCAGACACCGTGAAGGAGTAAAATATATGTATCAGGGAAATAACCCATCTGCGATCCGTTCCAGAAAGGAGATCGTGAACGCTTTTTTACAACTTTTAAAAGAAAATACACTGGAAAGCATTTCCATTAAACAGATCATGGATGCCACAGATCTGTCCCGCCAGACGTTTTATCAGATCTTTCATTCCAAAGAGGATATTTTAGAATATTATCTGGATGTATTGTTTGAAGGATTTATTGAACAAAGCCGGGGAAGGAATATCAACAATCTATGTGACGCAGCGTTTTTATTTTTTGGCTTTTTTACAGATTACCGTGATACACTGGCGTTGTTCATCCAGAATGGAAAAAGCTGCGTAGTACAGAGAAAATGCCGGGAATATCTTCAGGCAGAACGCTATGTCCACTATGCGCTGGCAGGTGTAAAAACACAGGAGGAACAGTCCTATGCCACTACCTTTGCCATCAGCGGCATAGTGGCAATGCTGGAGCAATGGATCCGTGAATCGGAAGAAAGCAGGATAACAGCAGAAGAACTGGCACAGCTGGTCTGCCGCATTACGGGAACGGAGACAAAGGAATAAGCCTTCGTTGACTTACATCTGACAGGATGTTACAATATTTTTGTTCTTGCGCAGATTGAAAATGAAAAGGTCTGCGGGAAAATGACAGATAAAAAACAGAGTTTGAAGTGACGAAAGGAAATGTTTATGAATGAATTAAAAGCAGCCCGCGCCCAGGCGTTATCCACCAGGGAAATGGCCCAGATCGGCCTGTTTACAGCGCTGATCGCAGCGGGGGCTTACATTAAAGTAAATATACCGGTACAGCCTTTTCCAATGCATTTTACCATGCAGTTTTTATTTGTTCTCTTAGCAGGTTTTATCCTTGGAGGACGCCGGGGAGCCATCTGCGTAGGCATTTATCTGGCGGTAGGGCTTTCCGGCATTCCGGTATTTGCAGCAGGAGGCGGTCCGGCTTATCTGATCCGTCCAACTTTTGGCTTTTTGCTTGGTTTTGTATTTGCAGCCTGGATCACAGGAAAGTTGTCGGCGCTACGCCCGGGAGCAGGCACTGCATGGGACTTATTCAGCGCATTCTGGGGAATGATGGCCTACTATGTATCCGGAATGGTATATTTTTATGTGATCAGTAATTATGTGATCAACATGCCGGTCTCATGGAAGTTGGTGGTGATCAACTGCTTTTTGATCACTGTTTTTGAAGATTTTCTTCTCTGTGTGATGGCGGCATTTTTAGCAAAGAGGATAAAGGCGCTGGCAGGAAATATGTTTCAGAACTGAGGCAGAGCAGCTTGGCATATGGCTGAAATAGTAAATTAAGAATGCAGAGGTTAAACAGCATGGGAGAATATAAGATAATTTTCAGTGATATTGACGGCACTCTTTTAAACAATGAAAACCAGGTCCCAGAAGAAACCATAGAAGAGCTGCGGCAGCTGGATAAAAAGGGAATCCCATTTGTCCTGGTATCGGCCCGCATGCCCGAAGGGATGCGTCCGATCCGGAACGAACTGGGGATTCACGCGCCTATGGTGTGTTACAGCGGCGGACTGGTTTTAGGAGCAGATGATGAGGAGATTTACAGCTGCCTGCTGGATCTGAACCTGGCCTGTGAGATCAAAG
Source organism: Enterocloster sp. (assembly GCA_050872205.1). GTDB lineage: Bacteria > Bacillota > Clostridia > Lachnospirales > Lachnospiraceae > Enterocloster. The sequence continues at coordinate 17,967 of JBNMGK010000006.1, read as the reverse complement.
AACTGGTAGAAAAAGAGTTTCCAGAGATCAGCTGCGGCACATACGGCGGTGAACACTGGGGAGTAGATGATGCGGATGATCCATGGGTGATTAAGGAACAGGAGATCACTCACCTGATGTCGGAAACAGGTGATATAAGAGAGATATTTAAAGAAGCTGGCGGCATCCACAAGTTCTTGTTCATGGGAGAGCCAGAGGCAGTCATCTGTACAGAAAACCGCTTAAAAGAACTGTATCCCCAGCTTTCCATAGCCAGATCCAAGCCGGTCTACCTGGAAGTGATGAATGGAAAAGTGTGTAAATCTGCCGGAGTGAAGATCGTATGTGAAAAATACGGCATTTCTATGGAACAGGCCATGGCTTTTGGCGATGGACAGAATGACTTGGATATGATAAATGCAGTAGGCGCCGGTTTTGCTATGGCAAATGCACCGCAGGAGGTAAGGGATGCGGCACCTACTGTTACACCTGTAGACAATGAGCATCAGGGCCTTCTGGCTGTATTGAGGAAGTATTTTGATGAAAAATAAGATGGAGTATGAAAAAAGTGCTTCTGCAGGCACAGAAAGCCCCTTCGGCTTAAGTGGCGCAGTCCTTAAATGGATCGCCATGATCACCATGCTCATTGACCATATTGGGGCTGTAGTGATGGAATATGGCCTGTATTATCAGGGCGGAGCGGTGCCTTTTCGCAGACTACTGGAAAATGGTAATGGCCAGTGGCTCTATGTGCTCCAGCGTCTGATGCGTATGATCGGGCGCCCTTCCTTTTTGCTGTATAGTTTCCTTCTGGTAGAAGGCTTTATACATACAAGAAGCCGAAAACGCTATGCCCTGCAGATGCTCCTGTTTGCCCTCATATCAGAGATCCCATTTGATATGGCCGCCTCCAACCGGATCTTCTACCTGGGCTACCAGAATGTGTTCTTTGAATTTCTCATTGGTCTGGCAGTACTTGCAGGAATGGAACAGGCCCTGATCCGGGGAAAAACACCGCTGGCAGTGGAAGCGGGAAAAATACTGGCAGTAGCCTTAGGCTGTATGGCTGCAGTACTGATACAGTGTGATTATGATTACATCGGTATCATCATCATCGCGGCTTTTTACGAATTTCACGAAAACAGAGCCGGACGAAGCATGTCAGCAGCAGTCCTTGGCGGCCTGGAAACGATGGACTTAAATTACGGTGTAGGAGCGTTGGCGGCAATACCTATCTGGTTCTACAATGGAAAACGGGGAAAACAGAGGTTTAAGTACTTGTTTTACTGGTTTTATCCGGTGCATTTGACTGTGCTGGTATTGATAAGAGGCTGGTTTTTAGGAATATTCCCATATTAACTGTTTTTTGTTATAATCTAATTACTTACAGCAGCAGATCGTTAAGTGCGCATGCGCGAGACTGTAGATCTGGGAAAAGGAGTATGACATGAAAAAATACGATTATATATTAGTTGGAAGCGGCTTATACTCTGGTGTTTTCGCCTGGTATGCAAAGCAGCATGGAAAGACCTGTTTAGTAGTGGAAAAGAGAGATCATATTGGTGGAAATGTGTACTGTGAGGAAACTGAAGGAATCCATGTGCACAAATATGGTGCTCATATTTTCCATACAAGCAACAAAGAAGTATGGCAGTTTGTAAATTCCCTGGCAGAATTCAACCGCTATACCAACAGCCCGGTTGCTAACTTTAAAGGCGAAATGTACAACATGCCCTTTAATATGAATACATTCAGCAAGATGTGGAACATTTCCACACCGGATCAGGCGAAGGCGATCATTGAAGAGCAGAAAAAGGAGATCACCGGTGAGCCAAAGAACCTGGAAGAGCAGGCGATCAGTCTGGTAGGCCGTGAGATCTACGAAAAGCTGGTAAAAGGCTATACAGAGAAGCAGTGGGGAAGAGACTGCACCGAGCTTCCGGCCTTTATTATCAAGAGACTACCGGTACGATATACTTATGACAACAACTATTTCAACGATTTATACCAGGGAATCCCTATTGGCGGCTACAATGTGATCATTGACCGTCTCTTTGAAGGCTGCGACATTGAAACAGGTGTGGATTATCTGGAAAAGAAGGACTACTATGACAGCTTAGGGGAAAAGATCGTGTATACAGGAACCATTGATGCTTATTATAAGTATCAGTTTGGCAAACTGGAATACCGCAGCCTGCGTTTTGAGTCTGAGATCCTGGACGAGGAGAACCATCAGGGTGTAGCTGTAGTAAACTATACAGACCGTGAGACTCCATACACCCGTATCATTGAGCACAAGCATTTTGAATTTGGCACTCAGCCAAAGACGGTTATCACCAGAGAGTATCCGGTTACCTGGCAGGAAGGCATGGAGCCCTATTATCCGGTGAATGATGAGAAGAACCAGACACTGTATCAGAAGTATGCCAAGCTGGCTGAAAAGGAAGAGAATGTTATTTTCGGCGGACGCTTAGGTGAGTATAAATATTATGATATGGATAAGGTAATTGCATCTGCCATGGCTCGGGCAAAAGTGGAGTTTGAGGCATAAAAGGCAGAAAATGTAATAAAAAATATACATGGCAAAAGGCAGCTGTAAAGTGGAAAACGATCATTTTACAGTTGCTTTTTTATATACATTTTTATAAATTTATAAATCATAATTATTTCCATAAATTTCCAAATATCAAATTCACTATACTGTTTTTATGACGAAAAATAATGCAAAATGACGAATGATAAAATGACAGATTAAAATATTTTTGTATAATTTTAAACTTTAAAGCATAAAATTAATGGTAATCACAAAGAAAAAGTAGTAAAAAAATACAAATTAACAACAAAAAAACTTGCCTTTTTAACAGGGGTGTGTTACACTTACACACAAGTGTAGACCGTAGACGTACAAAGAGGATTTGTATGCCGCCGGCCATGAGAACAGCGTAAAGTTATGTTGGAAACATGCAGGGGGGTAGATGGTCTGGACATCTATAAATAAGGAGGACAAATTATGAAAAGCAAAAAAATGATGGCTCTGGTTACAGCAGCAGCGATGGCATTTGGACTGGCAGGATGCGGCGGAGGAAATACCGCAGCTACTACAGCAGCACCTGCTGAAAAAGCAGAAGAGACTACCACAGCAGCAGAAGCTGTTACAGAAGCAGCAGAAGCTGCAAAATCAGAAGGCAGTGATAACTGGAAAGTAGCGATTTTAACAGGTACTGTTTCACAGGGCGAGGAAGAGTTCCGTGCAGCAGAAAAAGCATTAGCTGAATATGGACCGGAACACATTGTTACAGCAACTTATCCAGACAACTTTATGTCAGAGATGGAGACCACCGTATCCCAGATCGTATCTTTCGCATCTGATCCTGATGTAAAAGCGATCGTTATGTGTCAGGCAGTTCCTGGTGCAAAGGCTGGTTTTGATAAGGTTCGCGAAATGGGAAGAGATGACATTCTCCTGATCGCTGGTACTCCTCAGGAAGACCCGGCTGTTATTGCAGCAGCATCTGACCTTGTTTTATATTCAAACGAGGCAGCACAGGGCGATACTATTATGGAAAAATGTGCTGACTGGGGCATTGATGTATTCGTACATTATTCCTTCCCACGTCATATGGCAATGGAGCTGATCGTAGCACGTCACGAACTTCTTAAGAAGAACGCAGATGCACTTGGCATCGAAATGGTAGACGTTACTGCTCCAGACCCAACTGCAGAGGCTGGACTTTCCGCTTCCCAGCAGTTCATCCTGGAAGATGTTCCACAGCAGTTAAAGAAATATGAAGGCAAGAAAGTTGCTTTCTTCACCACTAACTGTGGTATGCAGCCTTCTTTACAGACCGCTTGCTTAGATGAGCCGAATGCTTATTATCCACAGCCTTGCTGCCCAAGCCCATATCATGCATTCCCAGCTACTTTAGGACTGGAACTTGCAATTGGAGGCGATGATGAAGAAGCATTAAAGCAGATCGCAGCTAAATTAAAAGAGCATGATGCAGTGGACCGCTTCTCCACATGGGCATCTCCAGTTGCTATGACCATTATCGCAGTTGGCGTTGATTATGCAAAGGGATATATTACTGGTGAGATCACAGACCGCAATGATGCTGATAAACTGATCGAAATGTTCAATTCCAGAGTTGACGGAGCAAAGATCGACAACTATACCAATGCAGATGGTGATACATTCGATAACTACTACACCATCCTGCTTGCACCAGTTGATTTTAATGACTACTTATAAGAAACTTGAAATCTGAGAAAAGGCTCACCCTATTGATTTCGGGTGGGCCTTTTCAGCTACAGAAAGGGGAATTTCAATGAACACAGAAAAAGAATATGTTCTTGAGATGAAAGACATTACCAAGCATTATGGTGAAAACACCGTATTAAATGGCGTGTCTCTTTCCGTGAAGAAAGGCGAGATCCATGCGCTCCTGGGAGAAAACGGAGCTGGTAAATCCACTCTGATGAATATTCTGTTTGGTATGCCGGTCATCCACAGCACAGGTGGCTTTGAAGGAAAGGTCTTTTTGGATGGAGAAGAAACACATATCCATTCTCCCTATGATGCTATGGAAAAGGGAATCGGTATGGTACATCAGGAATTTATGCTTCTTCCAGGATTTACGATTACCGAAAACATTAAATTAAACCGTGAGATCACAAATCCTAATCCGGTAAGCCGGCTTCTTGGAAAGAATCTGGAAAGCCTGGATATGAAAGCCATGGCCTTTGATGCCCGTAAAGCTTTGGATGAAGTTGGAATGAATATTAACGAAAAAACGCTGGTTCATGGAATGCCGGTTGGTTATATGCAGTTTATCGAGATTGCAAGAGAGATCGATAAAACAGGCGTAAAGCTTCTGGTATTTGATGAGCCTACTGCTGTTCTTACGGAAAGTGAAGCTGCACAGCTTATTTCTGTTATGAAGAAGATCTCTGAAAGTGGGATTGCCATTATATTCATTACGCACCGTCTGGATGAGGTAATGGCTGCTTCTAATAGTATTACTATCCTGCGTGATGGAAAACTGGCGGCAACCAGAGAGACTGCAAAGACCAGCATCCGTGAGATTGCAGAGCTTATGGTAGGCCGAAAAGGGGAAGCGATGGTAGAAGCAGCCCCAAGACCTGTTCCAAGTGAAAAAGTGGCTATGAGCATCCATGATCTTCATGTAGATATGCCTGGTGAGCAGGTAAACGGCTTATCGGTAGATATTTACGAAGGAGAGATCTTTGGTATTGGCGGTCTGGCAGGCCAGGGCAAGCTGGGTATTCCAAATGGCATTATGGGACTTTATGATGCAGAAGGAAAGGTAGAGCTGTTTGGACAGGAGTTAAACTTTAAAGATACAAAATCTGTTTTAAGCGCAGGCGTTGCTATGGTTTCCGAAGACCGTAAAGGTGTGGGCCTTTTGTTAGACCGGTCTATTGAAGATAATATCGTATTTAATGCCATGCAGATCAAAGGGGAATATTTGAAGAAATTTGGACTGTTTACCCAGATCGACAGCAAAAAAATACGTGAAACTGCAGAAGAGTACATAAAGAGTCTGGATATCCGCTGTTTTGGACCGACCCAGCATTCCGGAACCTTATCCGGTGGCAACCAGCAGAAGGTATGTATTGCCAAAGCATTGTGTATGTCCCCTAAATTCCTGTTTGTTTCTGAACCTACCCGAGGTATTGACATCGGTGCGAAAAAACTGGTGTTAGAGACTCTGGTGCGTTTAAACAGGGAGCTGGGAATGACTGTTGTAATTGTTTCCTCAGAGCTTCAGGAGCTTAAGAGTGTTTCTGACCGTATTGCCATTGTTTCTGAAGGCAAACTGGTAGATATCTTATCTCCGCAGGCACCAGACGCAGATTATGGTCTGGCCATGTCCGGCATTAAACCGTCCGAACATACAGAGAAAGGGGGAACAGAAGAATGACGAAAAATAAGATCCAGAGACTCCTTGCCATTCTTTGCGCTGCAGCAGCGGCCTTCTGTATGGTATTAGGATTTATGAATATGCCCAAGCAGAACGGAGCGGCAGGTCAGGAGATCCTTCGCACTATGCGTATCCAGACTCTGCTGAATGCTACCGGTGACAGTGTGGTAGAAAGCTACGTAGCCATTGCAAAACAGGAGGCCCAGGCAGCAGCCAAGGCATCTGGCGGCGGTATGGCAGCTATCCGTGAAGCAGTAGAAAAGGCAGAAGCAGAAACAAGAGCAAAATATGAAAATGGCGCTCAGAATGACCTTTCCGGCATTGATATAACAGGTCTTTCGGCAGCTGTTGACGTATATACAGAGGCTGTAAAGGCTTATGCAGAGGTTGAGGCTCAGGCCCGCGCTGCTTATGAAGAGGCACATTACGCAGAAGCAGAGGCAGCTTTAGAGAAGAAACATGAAGAAATGCTGGCAGCAGGAGAAGAAATCCCGGAGGATGATGAAGTAGTAGTAGATATGTCCGGTTTTGAGGCAACTCCTGAAATGCTTGAAAAACAGGAAGAAGCCAAGGCAACCTACGCAAATGTAGGTGCTGAGCTGAAAAAGATCTATCCGGTACTGACAGATGAAGCCCTGGAAACACTGGAAGAGACAGTAGAAGGCATCCTCTATCAGTCTGGTGACAGTTTTGCCACCCAGTATGACCGTTACGTTGAGCAGAGTAATATCAAAGAGACAAATGCAGGACGGATCATCCGCCATGCAGATGACCTGGTTTATTTAGGCTTTGCCCTTCTGGTACTGACAGCTCTGTTATTATTTAACAGCTGGCTGATCGCCAAATTAGGTATCCCGAGAGTGATCATCGGTGTATTCTTTATCTTGCTTTGCTTTATGACCTTATGGTATGACTTATCTCTTTCCACACTGCTTAGTAACACCATTGTGCGAATGGGTATGAATGCTATTATGGTACTGGCAATGGTTCCTGGTATCCAGTGTGGTATCAGCCTGAACCTGGGTCTTCCTATTGGTCTGGTTGCAGGTCTGATCGGCGGTTTGCTTACCATTGAGCTTGGAATTCCCGGCTGGAGCGGTTTCCTCTTTGCTATTGTTGCAGGTTCCGCACTGGCAGCGGTTTGTGGTTATCTGTATGCACTTATGTTAAACCGCTTAAAAGGTTCTGAAATGTCCATTACCACCTACGTTGGTTTTTCCATCGTATCTTTAATGTGTATTGCATGGCTGGTACTGCCATTTAAGTCATTAAAGCTTCGCTGGCCATTAGGAACCGGTCTTAGAAATACCATTGGTCTGGACGGAACTAACTTCCGCCATATTTTAAATGATTTCCTGGCATTCCAGATCGGCGATTTTACTATCCCAACAGGACTGCTTCTGTTTATGGCACTCAGCTGTTTTGTTGTATGGATGTTTTCACGCAGCCGTACTGGTCAGGCGATGCAGGCAGTGGGAAACAACCCACGTTTTGCAGAGTCTGTAGGTATCAATGTTGACAAAATGCGTATTGTAGGTACTGTATTTTCAACAGTACTTGGTGCAGTGGGAATCCTGGTATATTCCCAGAGCTACGGCTTTATGCAGCTGTATACAGCACCTCGTCAGATGGGCTTTATTGCGGCATCTGCTATCCTTATTGGCGGTGCTTCTACAAGCCGGTGTAAGATCAGCCACGTTCTCATCGGTACGTTCCTGTTCCAGGGCGTTTTAACACTGGGAATGCCGGTTGCAAACGTATTAGTACCTGGTTCTACTATTTCCGAAACACTGCGTATTCTGATCTCCAACGGAATCATTCTGTACGCACTTACAAAGTCAGGAGGTGAGTCTCGTGCGTAGTAAATGGGATATTCGTGAAATCCTGCAGAAAAATGCAGTTACCGTCATGTTCGTGGTATTATGTATCATCGGACTCATCTGCTCCGGACAGACAGTTTCTTATGTAATGTATGAATTATTCGGCCGTTTAAGCCGAAACGCATTTATTGTACTGGCTCTTATTATTCCTATTGTTGCTGGTATGGGTATCAACTTTGCTATCACCATCGGCGCCATGGCAGCCCAGATCGCAGCTTTATGGGTGATCGAATGGGGAATCAGCGGACTTCCCGGTTTTATGGTTGCTATGCTTATGACTATGCCTATCGCAGCCTTCTTCGGTTTCCTTATTGGTAAACTGATGAACAAGATGAAAGGCCAGGAAATGATCGGTGGTCTGATCCTTGGATATTTTGCAAATGGACTGTATCAGTTGTTATTCCTGTTTATTTTCGGCAATCTGATCCCGTTAAAGGCTCCGGGCCTGGTGATCAAAGGTTCTACAGGCGTTGCAAATACCATCGACCTTTCTACAGACCGTGGTTTTAAATATGCTTTAGACGGTCTGCTGCGTGTTTCATTCAGCACAGCTGTTCTCATTATCTGCGGTATCATTGCACTGGGTGCTCTGGTAATGTTTGCAATGAAGAAAATGGAGAAGAAAAAGGCATTTACCTATGCTGGTATCTGTGTGGCAGCAATCGTAGTGGCACAGCTTCCATTTGTGAAGGACATATTCTCTATGGTTACTGTACCAATGGTTACCTTCTTTGTTGTAGTGCTGTTATGTATCTTTAACAATGCCCTGATGAAAACAAGGATCGGACAGCAGTTCCGCGCTGTTGGACAGAACCGTACAGTTGCAAATGCTTCCGGTATCAATGTAGACCGCGTCCGTGTAATTGCCATTGTGATCTCTACTGTACTGGCTGGCTGGGGACAGCTGATCTTCGTTCAGAATATGGGTTCCTTCCAGACTTACGGTGCTCATGAGCAGGTTGGCCTGTATGCAGGAGCAGCCATTCTGGTAGGTGGTGCCTCCATTAAAAAGGCAACCAACGGACAGGCGCTTCTTGGCTGTATTCTGTTCCACTTACTTTTCATCGTAGCTCCGTCAGCAGGAAAGAACCTGTTTGGTGACGCAGCCATAGGTGAGTATTTCCGTGTATTTATTTCCTACGGAGTTATCGCTCTGGCACTGGTTATGTATGCATGGGGAGATTATAAGAAGAAAAAGAATTAGCAACGTAGAATTGTAGAATTTTTATTCAATTGTATAAAATATGAGAAACTTAGTCATTTATAGATTATTTCGATAAATGGCTAAGTTTTTTTGTAATTTACAATTAGAGTTTTATGTGTACAAGAAGTATAATTTTAATGAGAAAGACACATGAAATGTGTAAAAATATCACAAAGGGGGATTATATATGAATATTGGAGTTACAGAGATCAGCCCAAGAGCCGTACAGCAGGCAGCAGAAAGAAAATTTAAAGGGGGTTATTATTGCTGCGAAGCCCTTATGAGCGCTATCCGGGATGAATTTAAGCTGGATGTACCGGAAACCGTAATAGCAATGGCATCAGGAATGGCAGTAGGCGCCGGAAAATCAGGCTGTGCCTGCGGCGCGTTTAACGGAGGCGTACTGGCACTGGGAATGTTTTTTGGTCGTACAGAGCAGAAAGGACCTACAGATCCAAAGAGTATTAAATGTATGGAACTGACCCATGAGCTTCATGAATGGTTTAAGAAGGCAAATGGAAAAAATGCCATCTGCTGCCGTGTGCTTACGAGAGAATTTAATATGGGACAGGGAGAACATAAGGAACAGTGTATTTATTTTACAGGTCTTTGTGCATGGAAAGTAGCGCAGATCGTCTGTCGTGAGATGGGCATTAAAAATCTGGATGAAATAGATGAACCGGCAGCGCGGCGTACGATCCCGGAAATATAAAACAGAGGTAAAATGGATGAAAGAGACGATCAAAAAAGTACCGTTACCGTTGTGCGGGGTTATGTTAGGAACCGCTGCTTTAGGAAATCTGCTGCAAAGCTATTCTGAATTGATCCGTATGGTCTGCGGAATCTTTGGGGCGTTCCTTCTGATACTCCTTTTAGCGAAACTGATATTGTTTCCACAGATGATAAAAGAGGATATGAAGAACCCCATCATGGCAAGTGTATCAGGAACTTATTCCATGGCGCTGATGATCTTAAGTACATATATCAAGCCATTTGTAGGTCAGGCGGCTTTTTATATCTGGATGTTTGCTATTTTGCTCCATGTGGTTCTGATCCTTTATTTTACAGTTACATTTTTGCTGAAACTGGATGTGAAGAAAGTGTTTGCAAGCTACTATATCGTGTATGTAGGGATCGCGGTAGCTGCAATTACAGCGCCTGCTTATGAGAAAACAGGCATAGGCGCTGCAGCATTCTGGTTTGGACTGGTATCTTTGATCCTGCTGCTGATCCTTGTTACATATCGTTATGTAACTGTGCAGACGGTACCGGATCCGGCTAAGCCGCTGATCTGTATTTACGCAGCTCCAGCCAGCCTTTGCGTAGCCGGATATGTACAGTCTGTTACTCCAAAATCCTTTGGATTTTTAATGGCGTTGTTTGTACTGGCAGTTATTTTATATGTATTTGCCCTTATAAAAGCAGCAGAATGTCTGAAAATGCCATTTTTCCCAAGCTATGCGGCATTTACATTCCCATTTGTTATCAGCGCTATTGCCACAAAACAGACTATGGCCTGCGCTGCAAAATTAGGTCAGCCTCTTCCAATGCTTTCGGTTCTTGTAATGATCGAGACCGTGATCGCAGTGGGATTGGTGATCTATACATATATCCGGTTTATGATGTTTATTTTTAAGAAGTGATCATATTTGGGATTGACAGGATGCAATTTCCTGTCGTATGAAAAAGGTGCCGCCAGGTATGGGATGGGAACATGGTCCATACCTGTGTGACACCTTTTTGTGTGTTTTATTTGTTAGTGATATGCGAATAAGATCAGTGATTTAAAATTTCGACCAGTGCCTTTACCAGTACATCATCTTCCGCCTCGTTCCGGATAGCAATCCGTAAAAACTGGCGGCCGTCTCTGTCAATCTTTGAGGAAAGATCTTTGATAAACAGGTTATAGCGGGTTAAAAGAAGTTCTGTGACTTCTGTGGCGCTGACATTTTTGCCTGTCAGCTCTACCATCAGGTAGTTTGCCTGGGATGGAAATACGCGAAGGCCTGGGAGACTGCCAAGTTTTTCTGCAAAACGGGCCCGCTCTGCGCGGAGCTTGTCTAAAGCAGCGGCATAGTCTTTTCTGTATTTCTCTTCGATCTGCATATAAAATTCACCGAAGGAATTGATATTCCAGATAGCAACATCTTTTTTCAGCTGTCCGATCAGGTCCGTATCGCCGCTGGCAGCGACACCTAAGCGCAGTCCTGGGATACCGAAGGATTTGGAAATGCTTTTTACCACGATCATATGTGGATTTTCGTCTAACAGTTCCTCTACTAAAAGAGTAGGTTCTGCTTCTTCTGAGAAGTCTACAAAGGACTCATCTGCAAGGAAGCGGATGCCTTTTTCTTTTGTCCAGCGGGCCAGCTTTAACATGCCCTCACGGGAGATATAATTGCCTGTTGGATTGTCCGGATTAACTAATACCAGGCAGTCCAGGTCTTTATCTTCAAAGAAATGGATCACGTCATTTTCATTATAAGAAAAATCTTCGGTCTCAGGCACAAATGCAATGACTTTTTCTTTGTCGCAGCGGTTGGCATATTCTTCAAAAGCAGGACGGATCACTCCAAGATTGCCCTTTACACGCTCCATAAGGGCTTTGATCAGCTCTGCGGCGCCATTTCCTACAACGATCTGATCCTGACGGAGAGCGAAGTTTCTGGCGGCCAGGAGAGAGTTTACAGCCATTCCGGAAGGATACTGTCTCGCAAGAACATCAAAATTATGTTTGATCTCATCCATCATCTTTTCAGGCGGATAATAGCTGTTTACCAAGTAGCAGAAATCCAGCATTTTCGGATAACGCCAGTAGCCGCCAAAGCGCTTCTGGATCAGGCGGGTGCGCTCTTTTTCCGGCGCGAAAATGGATTCGGCAATGTTCAGATCCTGAATATCATCGATCTCATACCAGTGCTGGTTCTCATCCAGACGTTTTGCCTTGATGCCCGGATCATCTAAGGTTACAAGTACCTTTAATACCTGCTCGTAGTATTCATTATTTCCCAGTGCTTTTGTATAGGCTTCCAGGAAAGGAACGTAGTGGGTTCTGGAAAATTCCTGGCTGAATTTATACAGGTTTACAGTCTTGTAATAATGTTCGGTATCGGAAAAACGGAATTTCTTACCTGGGATCATGGCTTCGATATCGTCCTGATCAGAGAGAACCAGACAGGTTCCGTCCATCCAGGATTCATATTTGGCAGCCAGTGCAAGACTGTCTCTTGGATCATCAGTAAGGCTGTTTAATACAGAGTCTTCAAAGATGATATCAGACTCTAAAAGAAGGGTGTCTTCTTTTAAGAGATAGTCTTTTGCCAGGAAAAGGGAGTAAATATTGTTGGTGCGGTCATAGACCGGATTGTCGATAAAGACAATGGGAGTCTTGATATGCAGACTTTCAATATGTTCCCGAAGCTTCTGGCCTTCATAGCCGGTTACAATAACGATCCGGGACAGGTCATGCTGTTCTAACTGGCTTAAGGTGCGGTTGATCAGGGGGACACCGTTTACCTTTACCATACATTTTGTATTATTCTGTGTCAGCTGCTTTAAACGTTTTCCCATTCCGGCAGCCAGGATGATTGCTTGCATGCGTTTTCTCCTTATAATTGGTATTTTTTAAGATCTGTGACAGACAGATCTATCTGTATCCGCTTCCAGGCAGGTAATCCGGGGATATTCCGTCTGGTGTTTTGTGGCGGTTTTTCAGTACATCTTTATAAACTTTAATGCGGTAGCGGCGCATTTCTTTCTGGTTTCCAAGGAGAAGTCCTATGGTATCCAGGAAAATGTGGGCTTTATGGTTCAGCCAGATATATGCCATATATAAATGTGGGTTTTTGGAATAGGTTTTTCCGATGTCAATGGCATTGCGGAAACCGTAGTAATTTTTCCAGCTGATGACAGGAGCAGAGCCTGCAGGTGCTGTTTTATGGTTTAAAACGGCTGTAGTCACATTTAAGATCCGTGATTGATCGTGGAAGCGCAGACAGTATTCCGTATCATCAAACCAGATGAAATATTCCGTTTTTGGAAGGCCGATCTTTCGTACCATGTCAGCGTTTACCAACAGGCCGCAGAAGGTGCTGATATCGTATTCAAAAGAAGCTTTGGCATATTCTTCTTCTGGTACTGGCTTATAGAGCATCAGCCTTGGACACTGGATGAAACGTCTGTGGGTGGTATCAATGGCTCCAGCTGTAGTTACGGTACCGGAATAAGCCAGGTAGTTTGTTTTTAAAATGGCTTTTTGAAGCTGCTCTATATAATCTGCTGCGATCATGGCATCATCATCAATGATCAGGATCCAGTCGCAGTCCGTTTTTTCCAGGTCTTCCAGTCCTTTTGCAAAGCCGCCTGCTCCGCCGATATTTTCCGGAAGATGAAGAATGTGAAATTCCGGTTTATTTTTGCAAGAGGAAGCTGTCTGGTTTTTAGCTGCCAGCTGGTCCAGGTATTCTGAAGTACCGTCTGTACTATGGTTGTCAACAATACAAATATAGGAAAAAGGAACGGTCTGATCCAGAACCTGTTTTACGCATTCTTTTAATAATTCCAGTCGGTTGTAAGTAACGATGGTAACTGCGAATTTCACGATAAGCTCCTTTGGTGTAGTTGTTAAGGGTATAGAAAACAATACCGCTGACTTATAGTATACGCAATTGATGCAGGAAAGTCAAAAAACTTCTTAGTAGTTTTCTATTTTAAGGACATGTTTACGAAGATATGATTTGGGTGGGGGATTTTATTGCATCTACTGAAAAATTGTGATAATCTATTTATATGGGATTCCTCTGTAGTATGGAGGAATAAAATGAGTAAAAAAACACTGGAAGAACTGGTATTTCATGACGATTTTATGTTTGCAGCTGTTATGATGGATGCAGAAAATTGCAGGTGTTTTCTGGAGCGTGTGTTGGAGATCCAGATTGAAAGAGTTGAGATCAGCACAGAGCATGGTTTCTTTTTCAATCCGGAATGCAAGAGCATTCGCATGGACGTATTTGCAAAAGATGAAAACAGGACGCATTATGATATTGAGATGCAGCTGGTGAAAAAAGACAGTCTGGAAAAACGCAGCCGTTATTACCACAGTCAGATGGATGTGGAAATGCTGGAAAAAGGGAAAAATTACGGAGAACTGGCAGATACATATGTTATTTTCATTTGTAACTTTGATCCCCTGGGGCAGAAAAAATGCCGCTATACCATCCGTAGATACTGTGAAGAAGCAGGAAATGTATTTGGTGATGGGGACTGCACTGTTTTTCTTAACACAAATGGAGAAAATCGTGAGGAAGTACCTAAGGAACTGGTAGCATTGCTTGATTTTGTTAAGGCTGATCTGGCTGGAAGCGAAGCTGATTATGGAGACCCATTGGTCAAACAGCTCCAGGATTCCATGCATCAGATCAAAAAAAGCCGGAAGATGGGGGAACGCTATATGATGTTTGAGCAGTATATGAAAGAATATGTTCAGGAACATGCAGATGAAATCCGGGAAGAAGCGTGGGCAGAAGGTTTGGCAGAAGGCCATGCAGAAGGTCGTGCAGAAGGCCGTGCAGAAGGCCGTGCAGAAGGCCATGCAGAAGGCCGTGCAGAAGGCCATGCGGAAGGTCTGGTGGAAGGCCGGGAAAAAGGACTGGCGGAAGGACGCGCGGAAGCTACGGCCAGACTGAATAAATTATATTCCTGTCTTCTGACATCGGATCGTGCAGATGATCTGCAGCGTGCACTGAAAGATCCTGTATATTTGAAACAGTTATTGCAGGAGTTTGGATTTTGATGGTCATAATAAAGAGTGATGATTGTAAATTCTATGAATAACAAAGTCCGGCTCATATCCTATGAGCCGTTTTGCCTGAATGGCAGAATCTAATTTCTATTGAGTATCTTATATCAAAGTCAATTCGACTGAATTTCAAAAGAGGTACAGAGGAATCCTATATGTTTGAACATAAAAGTGAAAGCTGCCGTAGGAACATCTGTTTGTGATGATCCTGCGACAGCCTGTGGAAACCTGAGGGGCCTGGGTTTCTGCAGTTTACTCCCCCTTATGATCATTTGTGGATCCGTATTTATTATGATTACATTGTAAGCATAGAATAGGCAAAAAAACAGTGATTTGGCAATGGCATTTGGAAGAATGAAGATGACAAATACCTTGCTTAAAAAGGTTTCCATGGGTATAATGAGCCAAGAGACAAAAAAGATTTTAAGAGAACATAAATGTAAATGGAGTATAGAGAAAATCTTATGGCAAAAGCACCCAGTGTTCGGAAAAACTATATATACAATTTAATTTACCAGGTGATGACGCTGATCACACCCTTTATCACAACTCCTTATATTTCCCGTGTTCTGGGGGCAGATGGAACAGGAGTACAGAGTTATACCAATTCCGTGGTCCAGTATTTTGCCATACTGGCGGCGTTGGGAACGGCTTCTTATGGGCAGAGAGAGATCGCAAGACACAGGGATGAGATAGAGATGCGCAGCCGGCTTTTCTGGGAGATCGAGCTGCTTTGTATGGCAACCACAGCAGCATGCCTTATTATATGGCTGTTTGTAATTGGGTTTGCCAGGGAATACCGGCCTTATTATGTGGTATTGACAATGACACTGATGGCAGTTGCTTTTGATATTTCCTGGTTTTTTGGGGGTCTGGAGCAGTATTCCCTGATCGTTTTGCGAAATACGGCAGTAAAGCTTGTAGGCATTGCCATGTTGTTTTTATTTATCCGCAAAAAAGAGGATCTGCTGCTGTATGTGGCTTTGACGGCAGCTACGGGGCTTCTAGGAAATATTTCTATGTGGGGGTATTTAAAGGGACAGGTAGAAAAGCCTGTTTTAAAAGAACTACGCCCTATGCGGCATTTAAAAGAGACGCTAGTGTATTTTATTCCTACCATTGCAACTTCTGTATACACCATTCTGGATAAGACCATGCTTGGCTGGTTCTCCGGGGAAAATAAGACACAGAACGGTTATTATGAATATGCCACTGGTTTTGTGAATATGGCGAAAATACTGATCATGTCTTTTAATGCAGTTATGTCTGCCCGCATGTCCTATTTATTTGGAAATGGAAGGCTGGAGGAGATTCATAAGCGTATACAGGAATCCCTGGATTTCGTGTTGTTAATGGCAATGCCTATTATGCTGGGGCTGGCGGGGATCGCAGCCCGGTTTATTCCATGGTTTTTGGGAAATGGATATCTGCCGGTCACATTTTTAATGTATGTATGCAGTCCTCTGGTGCTGGTGGTAGGCTTAAGTGACTGCATTGGCAGCCAGATATTAACTCCTGGTGGAAAACGTGCTCAGAGTGGAAAAGTGATCGTAGCAGGAGCTATGGTCAATGCCTGTTTAAATTTCCTTCTGATCCCTCATTTTGCAGCGTTAGGAGCAGCTGCAGCGTCAGTAACTGCAGAATGCTTTATCACCTCCCTTTATCTGTGGCTGGGAAGGGATTTTATAAAGCTGAAAATGCTGGTGCGTTATGGCTGGAGACGTCTGATAGCGGCTGTTATTATGCTGGGAGCTGTGGTGTGGACGGGACAGTTTTTGGAGCAGGTCCGGGGCCTGGGACCTATCACCACTTTTATTCAGATCGGTGCAGGTGCAGTGGTGTATTTCCTGGTGCTTCTGGTAATGCGTGATCCGTTCCTGTATCAGTATTTAGGGAAAATATACAGGCGGCTGACGGGACAGCCATAAAAAATTACAGGAATGCTACGTTATGTGAGATAAAAACAGTTTGGAAGGATCATTTGGATATGCTGAGAGAAAAGCCGGAATTTTATAAAGAAGAAATACGCTGCGGGTACACAGTAGGTGAAAAAACGAAACGTGTGTGGGCAGTGCAGCTGGAAATGTTAGATGAAGTGGAGCGCATCTGCAAAGCCAATGGGCTTAAATATTTTGCTGACAGCGGAACCTTGATCGGAGCTATCCGTCATGAAGGATATATTCCCTGGGATGATGATATTGACCTGGTAATGCTGCGGGAAGATTATGATAAATTTGTGCAGATCGCGCCGGAATGGCTGAAGGAAGACCTGGTGCTCCAGACTGTGTATACAGAGAAAAACTACCTTCGTGGCCATGCCCAGATCCGAAACAGCAGGACTTGCGGCTGCAACGAAGAAGATAAAAAGGCGGGATATAACTGCGGGATTTTTATTGATATTTTTCCATTAGACGGTATGCCGAAGACGGAAAAAGCCAGAAAAAGCTGGGCTAAAAAGATCCAGTTTTACTGGACCGTGCTTTATACATGGTACCGGTTTGATTATTATGAAAATGCAACGGTTTTTGGAAAATTACTTCATGGCATTGGAAACATTCTTCATGTTCCTATGCGAAAAGCGTATAAGAATTATGAAAAACTGTGTACCCGCTTTAAAGGCAAAGATACGGAATATGTGTGTGATACGGTATTTATCCGCTATCTGGAGAAAAACACCTGGAAGCGGGAGTGGTTCAAAGAAGCTGTTTATATGCCCTTTGAAAACCGCAAGATACCTGTTCCTGTTGGCTATGACGGCCGGCTTACTGCGGAGTACGGTGATTACATGAAACCGGCTAAAGCGCCGACTATGCATGGTGGACTGATCCTGGATCCGGATGTGCCATATACGGAATATTTGAAAAGAGAAAATTAATAAGGCTTTATGAACATAAAGGAGCCGTTGCAAAAATGCGATGGCTCTTTTTAAATTTGGGTATTTTGTAAAACATCATATAACAGTATATTGAGTGCTGTAAATATAAATGGTAAAATAAATCATAGATAAAATATTATCTATTTTATGCATAAAAGTAGTATTTTGGATAAAATATTAGCAGTAAAATAAATGGAGTGCCTATGGAACAACTTATATGGGAAGCAGCAGAAGAACTGAGAAATATTTTTACACAGGTACCATACAGAGATATCCAGGAGGTTATAAAT
>JBNMGK010000483.1:0-1662 GCA_050872205.1 Enterocloster sp. | reverse complement strand
GTTTGTTAGAGGATAAAAAAGCATATTTAAAGCAGGCTAATGCCACAAAGCTGATATGCTGCCAGGTGGAGACAAGAGAAGCTTTGGATCACCTGGATGAAATTCTGGCTGTAGATGGGATTGATGTATATTTTATCGGCCCCGGGGATCTGTCAACTTCTTTAGGTATGAATACAACGGATCCGCAGTTTTTGGAAATTGTGGAGAAAACGATCAAAAAGATCACTGCTGCAGGGCGGATCGCCGGTTATTATGTAGGAAATGCAGAAGCTGCAAAGCAGGCAGTTAATTGGGGCGCAAGATATCTGGTCACTGCGATCACTCCTTATATGGCAGCAGGCGCAAAGAAATTTTTAATGGATGTGAGGACAGGAAAAGATAATAAGGTAGATGTAAAAGATGCCTATTAGAAAGAAGGATGAACTATGTGGAAATTTTACCAGCCAGCCAATGTTATCTTTGGTGAAGGAGAACTGGCAAATTTAGGAAAATATATGGATGAACGCGGCTTAAACCGTGCATTTATGGTAGCAGATGCATTTTTGGTAAATTCTGGTGTTACGGCAAGGACACAGGAGTATGTAGCAGGAAAAATCGTAGGGATCAGTTCGGATGTAGAGCCGAATCCTACATTAAAAAATGTTACAGCGGCTGCAGAAAAAGCGGCTGCAGCAGACGCAGACTGCATTATTGCCTTTGGAGGCGGCAGCGCTATGGACTGTGCAAAGGCAGTCGCTGTAGTACTTGCAGACCACTGTGATGCAAATGACCTGTTAAATGGACATATTATCAAAAAAGCGCTTCCTGTGATCGCTATTCCAACTACAGCAGGAACCGGAAGCGAAGTAACGGCGGGGGCAGTTTTAAGCGATAAAGAAAAGGGAATAAAAGCAGCTATTTTCAGCCCGATGATCTTTCCGACTATCGCTCTTGTTGATCCGGAGCTTACATATACAGTTCCGGCAAAAGTAACCGCTTCTACAGGTCTTGATGTGCTGGCACACTCTTTTGATGCCATGACAAGTGTTAAGGCAGATCCGGCTACAGATGCCCTTGCTTTAGGAGCTGCAAAGCTTGCAGTAAAATATCTGCAAAGGGCAGTGGAGAATGGAGCAGATAAAGAAGCAAGAGCGGGAATGTCACAGGCAAGTACTATCGCCGGACTGGCATTTTCACAGACAGGAACTACAGGTTCACATGCCTGCTCTTATATTCTGACCTCCCGTTATCACGTTCCTCATGGAGAAGCCTGCGCGTTTACCCTGGATTCCTGGATTTTGATCAATTCAAAGGTAAAACCGGAATTGAATGATTATGCAAAAGAACTGGGATTTGCAGACGCGGCAGATCTTTCAGATTGGATCAACAAGCTGAAAAAGAAGTTTGGTATGCGTATGACATTAAAAGAGATAGGTGCGTCCCCGGATGATCTGGGAGAAATTGTGGACTCATCCATGGCATCTGGCAATATGACGAATAATATTGCGCAGATTGGACGTGAAGGTGTTATGACTGTGTTCAGATCTAAGATGTGATTTAAAAATGTAAAAAGAAAAGGAAGAACGGTCTCTGGATGAAGAGGTAGTTCTTCCTTTTTTTGTATGCAGCTTTATTTTTGCGGCTGCAGCTTTAGTATGTAAAGGTACAAATATTGCAACAGAG
>JBNMGK010000137.1:0-6554 GCA_050872205.1 Enterocloster sp. | reverse complement strand
TCCTCATACAGAAGATGTTATTATAGAAGATGAAGCCTTTTATAAGCTGATCCATACAGCGGTGGATATTGTATACACACCTTCCTGCACAAAGTTTATGAAAATGGTGCAGGCTGCAGGAGGAAAAGCTATCAATGGCCTGGATATGCTTTTGTATCAGGGACTGATTGCCTATGAACTGTGGAATCCGGATGTGAAGGTGGATAAAGATACCATTGACACAGTCCGTGAGATGATCTTAGATCATTTACATGGAAATGTGAGAAAGAATAATGTGATCTTTACCGGCTTTATGGGAGCAGGAAAGACCAGTGCCGGTGAGTTTTATGCAGAGCATTACCACATGCCTTTTATTGACACAGACCAGGAGATCGAAAAAGAAGCAGGTATGGCTATTTCAAAGATCTTTGCAGAGAAGGGAGAGGAAGCCTTCAGAAAGCTGGAAACACAGTGCCTGGAAAAATTGTTAAAAACAACAGATGGAGCAGTGATCTCTGTAGGGGGCGGCCTTCCTTTACGAGAGGAAAACAGAGCGCTTTTAAAGAAGCTTGGCCTGGTGGTATATCTGGATGTCTCACCGGAGACTGTATACAAACGTATTGGTGCAGATGTATCCAGCCGGCCTATGCTTCACAGTGATGATGTGCCGGGAAGGATCAGAAGCCTACTGGATGAACGTAGACCCTTATATTTAAAAGCAGCCCATGTGGCAGTGGATGTAAATGACCGTTCTTTAGAGGATATTGCAGGGGAAATCTACAAGGAAGCCCATAAATAGATATAAATCAGCGCTAAATCCGAAAAAAGAACTTGAAAAACATAAATACATAGTATAAAATAAAAAAGATTAGAGAGAAATTAGAGGATGCAGGCAGCATCCTGAACGAACTTAAGGAGGAATATCTTTATGATATCAGCAGGCGATTTTAGAAACGGAATTACACTGGAAATTGATGGACAGGTTGTTCAGATCCTTGAATTCCAGCACGTTAAGCCAGGCAAGGGCGCTGCTTTCGTGCGTACCAAATTAAAAAATGTTATCAACGGTGGTGTTGTTGAGCGTACTTTCCGTCCAACCGAGAAGTTCCCGGCAGCAAGAATCGACCGTGTAGATATGCAGTATCTGTACGAAGATGGAGATCTGTATAACTTCATGAACGTAGAGAACTACGAGCAGTTAGCATTAAACAAAGACATTATTGGCGATGCATTAAAGTTTGTTAAGGAGAACGAAGTATGTAAGGTCTGCTCTTACAACGGCAACGTATTCTCCGTAGAGCCACCTCTGTTTGTAGAGCTGGAGATCACTGATACAGAACCAGGCTTCAAGGGTGATACAGCAACTGGCGCAAGCAAGCCTGCAACTGTTGAGACCGGAGCTACTGTAAGTGTTCCGTTATTCGTAAACACAGGTGATAAGATCAAGATCGATACCAGAACCGGCGAATATCTGTCCCGTGTATAAGCAGATTGCTTAGATAAAAAGTAAAAGATTGCTCCGGCCCATCGCCGGAGCGATTTTCGTATATAAGAGTGAAAAGAATACAAGGAGAATGATATTGTGAAAAAGATTCTGGAAGTTCTGGAACAGGAGCTGAAAGCAGCATTTACAGCCTGTGGCTATGAAGAAAAATTCGCAAAAGTGGTTTTATCCAACCGCCCGGATCTGTGCGAATATCAGTGCAACGGCGCAATGGCAGCTGCCAAGGCATATAAAAAGAAACCCATTGACATTGCAAATGCAGTGGTAGAGCAGCTTACAGGAGAAAATGCAAGTCCTGTATTTTCTGAGATCGTAGCAGTAATGCCTGGTTTTATCAACTTAAAGCTTTCTGAAAGCTTTTTAGCTGACTATATGAACGGTATGGCAGCAGACGAGAAGCTGGGACTGGAAGCGCCTGCAAAGAAAGAGACGATCATTGTAGATTTTGGTGGCGCCAATGTGGCAAAACCTCTTCATGTAGGACATTTACGTTCTGCAGTTATTGGTGAGAGTGTAAAGCGCATGGGACGTTTCCTGGGCCACAATGTGATCGGTGATGTGCATTTAGGC
Source organism: Enterocloster sp. (assembly GCA_050872205.1). GTDB lineage: Bacteria > Bacillota > Clostridia > Lachnospirales > Lachnospiraceae > Enterocloster. Next base: position 4,501 of record JBNMGK010000137.1, on the reverse strand, counting down.
GACTGGGGACTGCAGATGGGCCTTATTATTGAGGAACTGCGTGACCGTAAGCCAGAACTGCCATATTTTGATGAAAATTATACAGGAGAATATCCCACAGAGGCACCTTTTACCATCAGCGAGTTAGAGGAGATCTATCCGGCTGCCAGCGGCAAGTCCAAAGTAGACGAGGCATTTAAGGAGCGTGCTCATCAGGCAACCTTAAAGCTTCAGAAGGGATATCCGCCATTCAGAGCTATCTGGAAGCACATTATGAATGTGTCTGTGGCTGACCTTAAGAAAAACTACTCCAACCTGAATGTAGATTTCGACCTGTGGAAGGGCGAAAGCGATGCAGAGCCATATATCCAGAAGATGGTAGATACCTTAGAGGCTCAGGGACTGGTACATGAAAGCCAGGGCGCTTTAGTTGTAGATGTAGCAGAAGAGGGCGATACCAAGGAGATCCCGCCATGCCTGATCCGTAAATCAGACGGTGCTTCCCTGTATGCAACTTCTGACCTGGCTACTATTGTAGAGCGTGAGGAAGATTTTAAGCCTGACCGCTATATTTATGTAGTAGACAAGCGCCAGGCAAAGCATTTTGAACAGGTATTCCGCGTTGCAAAGAAGGCCGGTATTGTAAAGCCTGAGGCCCAGATGGTATTCTTAGGTTTCGGTACTATGAACGGCAAGGACGGAAAGCCTTTTAAAACAAGAGAAGGCGGCGTTATGCGTCTGGAGAAGCTGATCGCAGATATTGATGAGGCTGTTTACCAGAGAATTATGGAAAACCGCACTGTATCTGAGGAAGAAGCAAAAGAGACAGCAAAGATCGTAGGTCTTGCAGCCTTAAAGTACGGAGATCTTTCCAACCAGGCTTCCAAGGATTATATCTTTGATACAGACCGGTTTATCTCCTTTGAGGGAAATACAGGTCCATACATCCTTTATACCATTGTCCGTATCAAGTCCATTTTAAATAAGTATAAGGAAAATGGCGGACAGGTAACAGAAAAGGGTGCAGAAAAGAAGATCCTTCCTGCAAAGGGTGCTTCTGAGAAGGCACTGATGCTTCAGCTTTCCAAGTACAATGAAGTGATCGAAAACGGCTTTGCAGAGACAGCACCGCATAAGATCTGTCAGTATATTTATGAGCTGGCCAATGCATTTAACAGCTTTTACCATGATACAAAGATCCTCTCTGAGGAAGATATGGCAGTAAAGGACAGCTATATCGGTCTGATCACACTGACCAGAAGAACACTGGAAATCTGCATCGGACTTCTGGGAATCGAGGCTCCAGAACGGATGTAAAGAAGGGATAGATCAACGTCATGAAGATCGTCAAAATGGATACAAACAGTTTCTGGAAAGGCGAAGCTGGCGTAGTGGGTCTGGTGGAGGACCAGGCCCACACCTTTAAAACAAAGTTATATCTGAAAAATGGTCAGGTAAAGGACTATTCCTGTACCTGTGAAAAAGGGAATTCTTACAGGGGCATCTGCGCCCATGGGGAGGCCCTTTTTGCGTATTATAAAGAATACCAGGCAGAAATGTCAAAACCCCTGGTACATAGCTCTTCCCAGGTCCATACCATGATCCGTGAGTACACCAACCAGGAAGTAGCCCGCATTTTAGAGGAAGAAGAGGGAAGCCAGGTAAAGCTGGTACCGGCTGTGATCTTAAATGGCAGGGATGTACATCTGGAATTTAAGGTAGGCCGTGAGAAAATGTATGCAGTAAGGGATCTGGGAGCATTTTCTGATGCTGTGACTATGGGCGCTTATGTGGAATATGGAAAGGAACTGGCATTTCACCACCAGGGAAGCTCTTTTTGCCGGGAAAGCAGGGGATTATTATCACTGGTTATGAGCCTGACAGAAGGACAGAAATCCCAGAGAGAAATTGCCCTTAGCCGTATGAACCGGGATCGCTTTTTTGAAGTCCTGGAACAGGAGGGGCTGGAGGTGCAGCTTCCAGGAGGTATCCGCTCCAATCTTAAGGTACAGAAAAAGGATCCGAAGCTGGTGATCCATATCAGCAAGTATGGAAGAGACGGTGTGGAAGCTGTATTAGAGGGCGTAAAGACAGAGGAAGAGAGCACCACAGAACCGGTCCTTGCTTTTTTCAGGGGAGAACGCCGTATTTATATTGTAACAGGAAAGACCATCTGCAGCTGTTCTCATCATTTCAGCCAGGCAGCAGGTACCTTTTTGGAGCAGATCACCAGAGAGCGGGAATACAGGATCCAGGCAGGAGCCAAGGACATCCCGCTTTTATACGAGCGTGTGCTTAAGACCTTAAAGCCATACAGTTATATGGTCCAGGAAGAGGTGGATCTGGAAGAATATAAAATGGAGCCTTTAAAAGCAGTGTTCCGCTTTGATGCAGATGAAAAAGGCGTTTTATATATGGAACCTCTTCTGTCTTACGGAGAATACACCTTTCACCCGGTGGAAGATGAAAATCTCCCTTCTGTTATCTGCCGTGATGTGCCAGGAGAGTTTAAGATCAGCCAGGTGATACGCAAGTATTTTAAATGCAGGGATCCGAAGGATGGACGTCTGGTATTAAAAGAAGATGAAAAAGCTTTATATCATCTTCTGGATAAAGGAATGGAAGAGTTTCGCGGTTTGGGAGATGTATATCTGTCAGAATCCATGAAAAACTGGAAAATTGTGGAAACTCCTTCGGTATCTGCAGGTGTCAGCGCTTATTCCGGCTGGCTGGAGCTGACAGTGGATATGGGTGAGTTCCCAAAAGAGGAGCTGGGCCGTATTCTGGCTGCCTACAGCCAGAAAAAGAAGTATTACCGCTTAAAGAGCGGACAGTTTTTAATGCTGGATCAGGGTGGAATGTTTACTCTTACAAAGCTGGCAGGAGAGCTGGGAATCAGCAAAAAAGACCTGCAAAGCGGCACCATACGTCTGCCTGCTTACAGGGCTTTGTATCTGGATCATATTTTAAAAGAAGGTCCCGGCATTACCTATTACAGGGATCAGCTGTTTAAGGCTATGGTCCGTGCAGTAAAAACAGTAGAAGACAGTGATGAGCCGGTTCCGGCCCGATTTGAGGATATTTTAAGAGAGTATCAGAAAACGGGATTCCGTTGGATGAAGACACTTGATAAATGCGGTTTTGGCGGTATTTTAGCCGATGATATGGGCCTTGGAAAGACCATTCAGGTGATTGCCCTTTTTGAAGATGCTTACAGCGATGGGGAAAAGGCGCCAAGTCTTGTAGTCTGCCCGGCTTCCTTAGTCTATAACTGGGAGCAGGAGATCCAGAAATTTGCCCCGGATCTGAAGGTACAGTCTGTAGTGGGAACAGGTCCTCAGAGAATGGAGCTGCTGCAAAGCATGAAGGAAGGTCATTTTGACTGTCAGATTTTGATCACTTCCTATGATCTGTTAAAGAGGGATATAGCAAACTATGAAGGCATTGACTTCCGTTTCCAGATCATTGATGAAGCCCAGTATATAAAAAATGCCACCACCCAGAGTGCCCGCTCTGTCAAGGCAGTCCAGGTGCGTTCCCGCTTTGCTCTTACAGGTACGCCTATTGAAAACAGGCTGGGAGAGCTTTGGAGCATATTTGATTTCCTGATGCCTGGATTTTTATTTGGAAACCAGTATTTCCGCAGGGAATATGAGGTTCCCATTACAAAAGACCGGGATGAGCAGGCCTTAGAAAGGTTAAAGGGGCTGATCGGTCCATTTATCCTGCGAAGAGTGAAAAAAGACGTATTAAAAGAGCTTCCGGATAAGCTGGAAAAAGTGGTTTATTCTACTTTGGAGGAAGAGCAGAAGAAACTGTATACAGCTAACGCCCTTTTATTAAAGGAAAAACTGGAATCTGATGATTTTAAAGGGGCAGAAAAGCTGCAGATCTTATCTGACCTGATGCGGCTGCGCCAGATCTGCTGTGATCCAAGGCTTTGCTATGGAAATTATAAAGCAGGCTCTGCAAAGCTTAAGACCTGTATGGATCTGATCCGCACAGGTGTGGAAGGAGAACATAAGATATTATTGTTCTCCCAGTTTACCTCTATGCTGGATCTTATTGAAGAGCAGTTAAAGAAAGATGGAATTGAATGTTATAAGCTGACAGGAGCAACGCCCAAAGAAGAACGGATCCAGATGGTATCCCGTTTTCATCAAAATGAGGTACCTGTATTTCTCATCAGCTTGAAAGCAGGAGGAACGGGCTTAAATCTGACAGCGGCAGATATTGTGATCCATTATGATCCATGGTGGAATGTGGCAGCCCAGAACCAGGCTACAGACCGTACCCACAGAATTGGACAGGAAAAGCAGGTAATGGTGTACAAGCTGATCACCAGCGATACCATTGAGGAAAATATTTTAAAGCTCCAGGAAGCGAAAAAGGACCTGGCAGACCAGATCGTGGCAAAGGGCGGTATTTCCTTTGGAGAACTTACAAAAGATGACATTTTAGAGATGATAGAGGAGAACAGGCCATGAAAAAAACAGTGACATTTGGTGAGATAATGCTACGT
>JBNMGK010000155.1:0-6086 GCA_050872205.1 Enterocloster sp. | reverse complement strand
TAAGCTGCATATTGTTATCCTGGACATATTCAACCATGTCCTCTGCTGATGTTTTCAGGCTGTCCCTGTCTTCTTCTGTATTCTTTTGAAGGGCCGCATATTCTGCCTCCAGCGCCTGAGCCAGTTTGGGATAAGCAGCTGCTTCCTTATTATTTAACACCAGACCTCCTGTTTTCAGGCTGTAACTTACCTGAGCACTGCCATTGGCACCGTTTATATATCCGTATGTGCTGTCTGTGTGGATATAAGGGTGTAATGTACGCAGCTTCCTGGAATCTGTTTTTTCCGACTCAGGACTTTTGGCATTTTCCCCTTTACCTGCATTTTCTTCTTCCCCACTTTCTGTTTCTGCGTTCTTTTCTTTTTTAACATCTTCCTTGTTTTTTTCTGTTGTTTCTTTCCTGTTTTCCTTTACTGTCGTCTCCACAGTATCTTCTTTTGAAGTCTGCTGACAGCCCGCTGCTGTCAATGCCATAACAACAGCAAGCCCTGCTGCTACGATTCTTTTTGTTTTCATCTTTCTCATTTTTCTCCCCCTTTTCAAATTGACTCTTGAAGTTTTGGTAAAAATATAGTATGATACTAGAGATGCGTTTGTAGCTCAGTGGATAGAGCAGTGGCCTCCGGAGCCGCGTGCGGAGGTTCGATTCCTCTCAGACGCATTATTTTTATGCTTATTTTTCGGCTTACTCTTGACAATTTCTCCCCCATCCCTTATTCTGGTTACATATCTTATATTTATCTTTATCATTTCTTATGATCTGTAACACATCATAATAGATCACAATGAATCCTTTTTTACAAATCATTTTCTATTTTACCATACTATGGACCTGCGTGTGCAGTTTTCATAAATATTATATTTAGGAGGTATATCTTTTGGTATACAATGAATTTCTTGAAACAATAAAGGAACGAATGGAACAGGCACTGGGGGATGAATACTCTCTTACTTTGCGGAAAGTACAGAAAAATAACGGCCTTGTGCTGGACGGCCTGTGTATTGAAAAAGGCAGCGGCGGCGTAGCTCCTTCTATTTACCTGAATCCCTTTTATGAACAGCATTTAAAGGGCTTATCTTTAGAAGCCATCACTCAAAAGCTTTTAACTGCCTGCCAGGAAAACAACTATCCACCCGTTTTAAATCAGCTTGTTCTTTCTGATTATTCTTCTCTTTCTTCCCGTATTGCATTTCGCCTGATCAACACTGTTTCCAACCAGTCCCTTTTGGAAACCACACCTCATATTCCCTGGATGGATCTTTCCATCGTCTTTTACCTGTATATCCAGGAAAATGAAGACGGCATTATGACCGCCGCCATTTCTGATCATCACATGAAAACCTGGGGTATTACTGTAAATGAGCTTTATAATCAGGCCCTTTTTAATACTCCCAGGCTTTTTCCACCAACTATCTCCAGCATGTCATGTATCCTGGAATCTCTGGATCCTGAACACCTGCATTATGACCCGGCACTTCCTGAAACTCCTTTTTACGTCCTGACCAACAAAAACGGTATTAACGGTGCAGCCTGCATCCTTTATAAAGATACAATAAAAAATTTTGCTGAAGGGATGGACCGTAATATTCTGATCCTTCCCTCCAGCATTCATGAAGTTCTTCTTTTACCTGATGATGAACAGTTATCTTACAGCGATCTTGCTCATCTGGTGACTTTTATTAACCAGACGGAAGTTCCTGCCCAGGACCGTCTTTCCAATCAGGTCTACCGTTATTCCCGTTCTGAAGATAAATTTTCAGTTGTTTCTTTTAGTCCATCCTCAGTGTGTTAAGCTTACTGTACCCAGGCACCGGAACCGTCTACATATCTTCCGTCAGGTGTCCATGTATTTGCATACATCACACCATTTCCACCCATATAGTACCATCTGCCGCCTACAGACTGCCAGCCGGTAGTCATCTCGCCATTTCCATTGAGATAATACCACTGTCCACCGATCTGCTGCCAGCCGGTCCTCATGGCACCACTGGAATCCAGATAATACCATTTACCGCCCACAGACTGCCAGCCGGTCTGCATCTCGCCGCTTCCGTTCAGATAATACCACTGTCCGCCTACAAACTGCCAGCCGCTGGTCATAACACCGTCACCATTTAAGTAATACCACTGTCTGTCTACTCTTGCCCAGCCAGTCTGACGATAGCCGGAGGTGTTGAAGTAGTACCATGCACCGTTGATCTGCTTCCAGCCATTAGAAGGATAACCGCCAGTTGAATATGAATACCACCAGCCGTTGTTGTCCTGAACCCATCTGCCAGTTCCATTGTAGGTTCCTGCCTCATCTTCATCTACATAGTAGGAAGAAGAATCTTCAGACCACTCACCAGCTTTGTTGTTGTAGCTTGCAATGGCTCTTACACGGAATGTATAATCGCCTTCCTTATTAAAATAGCCAGAAAAGTTAAAGGAAGTGGCCGTGGTACTTACTGTTGTCACTGTCTTCTCATCTCTTAACAGCTTTACGTCATAGCTCTTTGCACCGTCAATGGAATCCCATTCTGCAATACCGTCATTCCACTCCAGATTGGAGGTTCCCTCTAACTTGCCGCCGACCCGCTTTAACTGGACAGTCACTTCAATGTAATCACCACTGTCATAGATCTTTGCTTTCTGAAATTCTGCGTTACAGCCGGAAAGTTTAAAATGGCTCTTGTTGGTATAGGAGAAACGGTAGCCGTCTCTTGCGTAAAGCTCTACTTTTACTTCCGGCACATCTCCTACAGTCCAGGTATCCTGATTATCTGCATTTGTATATTCAGCGGACTCTACATAATAACTGTCTGTATTTCCACTTACATTGATAGACCCAATGGAATCTCCGCTGGCAGGTGCCTTGTCATAGGAAAAGGTCAGTTTCACTGTGTCAATTTTTGTGTCTGCTGCAAATGCAGGCATTACAGACATAAACGTCATCGCTGCTGCTAATGCGATACACCAAACTTTTCTCATCTTCATATTTCGTCCTCCTTACTATCACTCTTTATAAATTATAAAAATGTCTGATTTTTTATCTAGTTTTATTATAATAGAGGGGACGATAAGATGCAATTTCAGAATCCTTAAAAAGAGTTTACGAAATACTGTCTTTTAGGCGCAATTCATCTAATATGTCCGTAAACCACCGGATCTGGGACTTAATTTTCTCACGGAGGCGGTCTGCATTCACGCTGCCGCCCCCGGCTTCAAAGAAATCATTGTCACTTTCCACAGCAATGTGAAGTTTTCCTTCTTTTAAGAAACTCATATACAGCTTTCCACCACTTATTTCTGCTGCGGAAAGAATATATTCTATAAAATGAGGTGTTAAAATATGGAAAACACGTTCTCCGTCACCAGAACGAACTGTAAAATACTTATCAAAGGTCTCATTTCCTGTTTTAATAGTATCTGTACGGATCAGACGCTGAAAACCGCTTCTTGGAGCCAGACTGACCTGTGCAGGCAGTTCTCTGCCAAGATCACAGATCAGCCACTGTCCCTTAAAGACCTCCCGCTTCTTGTTTTCCCACACCTGCATCTCTTCGTTATACATATCCTCTTCCTGAATAAGGACCATATCACTGAATTCAATGTTTAAACCTTTGTATACTGCTTTTATATGGTCATTTCCTTCTGCGCCATTGTAATCTAACGGGATCATTACGCCAGAATCTTTGATCTGTGTGATCCCCATCTTTCCAAAAGGATCATAGGATACATCTTCAAAGATTTCTTCCAACGCTTCTTTCACCAGCGTATCTGCGATCTGCTGCTTCATGGCAGTATCCCTTTTGTCCTTTATAGCACTCAGCACAGCGGCAGCGATGAACAGCGGGATCGCTAACATGATCTGACCTGTTACTATGCATATAAACGCAAGTACCGCTAAGCATTTTCCTATCAGCTTACACATAGTGGATGCCTCCTTACTGTACAGTACCGCCCATTAGCTGGATCAGTGCCAGGTTTTCATCACTGGTACCGCTGTAGTTTGTAAATCCTAACAGCTCTGCGCAGTACTTTCTTGTCTCAAAATCAGGAGAAATACCGCTGAGCATAAATGCGTCAATTACAGAATGGCCTACATAGCCTGCCAGGAAATCACTAAGGTCAATATCGTCAGACTCTACATCTACACTGTCTTCTGCTGTAAGGTAGCTTGTAAGGATATCTAAGGTACTGTCTACATCCTCCGCTGCTGATTCATAAAGATAATAGGTGGTATCATCCTCTGTCAGCTCAAAGCAGTAGCTGTCTCCCTCTTCTGACAGATCCCAGCCTAATTCAAAGGACATGTCTGTGTCATTATCGATCAGGGTCAGGTGGTCATAATCAAGACTCCACAAACCGGAAATAGACTGTGTCTGGATTTCGCCATTGTCATTGTAAAGGAGGTCAAAATATGCCTGATCACCTTCAAAATAGAAGATCATAGCTGTTTCATCACCTGAGCCGATCCAGTAAGTTCCCTGTGCTACATATTCGATCACACTTGCAGTAGTCATCATCTGGTCCAATGTAGTTTCCAGATTGCTTCCATCCCCTTCACTGGATAGAACAATATCATCTAACTGGATATATTCTCCATTTTCTGTGGTATACCAGTCAAATTCAAAGGTTGTGGGATCATCGGAATAATCTTCATTGGCATACAGATAAAAGGTATCAAAGTCTGCCTTCCAGTAGCCATCCAGGTCTGTTACTTCTCCATTTGTATCTAAAATTGCCAGATATACATCTTTTTCATCAAAAGCTGCTACCATGATCTCCTGGTCGCTGGAAATTCCTGCCCAGGTGGTTCCTGGCAGAATGAATGCCATATCAGAGTCATTGACCGCCTCTGTTTCTTCCACTGTCTCAGTTTCCGTCTCTGCTGCAGTGGTGGTCTCTACTGCTTCTTTCTTGTCAGCTACCACTTTTTTAGAAGATCCACCGCATCCTGCAAGGGAAATGCACATTGCTGCCGCAACTGATACGGCTGCTGCTTTTTTCATACTACTCATCATCTTTCTCATTTTTTCTCCTCCATTTCCATTTCATTGAACCGCCTTAAACGCTCTCTTGCAGCTTCTAACTGCGCCTCTATATCTGTAGACAGCTCCTGTTTCTTCTCTTTTGGAATCTGTTTGGTCTGCTTTATTTGTTTTGACTGTTTTATTGGTTTTTCGTATCCATTCTCTGTTTTTTTCCACTGCTTTCCCACAGCCGTTCCCATTGCTCCTCCTGCGATACCGCCAATGGCAGCTCCAACAGCTGCAGCTCCCGCCGCAACAGCGCCTGTAACAGCAGCATTGGCTTCCGGCTCAGAGAAACTGGTATCTACAGCCCCGGCAACTGTTTTTGCCTGTGCCAGGCCAGCACCAACATCAACCTTTGATGCTGATACTGCTTCTGCCGCCTGCGTACCGGATATATTGTCCGCTGGCCCCGGCGCAGCCACACTTCGGGCATGGTCACTTACCTGGGAAATAGTTGTGCTTGTTCCTCTTTGCGTGTATACAGCCGGATGGATACCGGCATCTGTCTGCGATGCTACATTTATTGTATCCTGGGACTTTATGTGAACACTTCCCCCTGGCGCTGCACTGGCTGTGACTCCTGCCACTGCCCCGGCCCCACCTGCCACTGCAGTCACAACCACTTGATTTCCATAAAAATCCCGGTTATGTGCCCGGAACTGATTGCTTTTTGTCACTGCTTTTTTCTGGGCTGTGGTATACTTCTCCTTTGACTGTTCCAACGCCTTTGTCATAAGCAGAAGCACTCCCGCCCTTGTTTCTAAGGACGCAGACAGCTTCGTAAGTGCCTCCCGCACCCCTTCCAACATGGCATCTTTTCCTAAAGAGGCATTTACCTTTTTGATCTGCTCTATAGCCTGATCCAGATTTTTAACTGCTTTTTCATACTCTTTTTTCTGCTGCTCCAAACTGTCCGCTGACACTTTTACAGAAGCCATAGGCAACCTCCTATTTCAGATTGATCTTCAGTTTGCCTGCTGAACTGGAGATCTTCTTCTCATTGGCGCTGTATACATCCGCTGCTTCTGAAAGAGTCAGGGCATAGGTATTTACCACATTTAATACC
>JBNMGK010000447.1:0-2018 GCA_050872205.1 Enterocloster sp. | reverse complement strand
TGCTGACAGATCACCGCGTCTAACACCATGGAAAGCTGGGTTCGGATCTGCTGCTGCTGGTTTGGCGGAAATGCATCGATCACACGGTCAATGGTATTGGCCGCTCCCAGCGTATGCAGTGTTGACAGGATCAGATGTCCCGTTTCCGCTGCTGTCATGGCAATGCTTATGGTCTCATGGTCACGCATTTCCCCAAGAAGGATCACATCCGGTGCCTGGCGCAGGGAAGCCCGAAGACCGGAAACATAACTGTCCGTATCTGTAGCGATCTCCCTCTGGGTAACAACGCTCTTTTTGTGCCTGTGAAGATACTCAATAGGATCTTCCAGAGTGATCACATGGGCGTTGCGGTTTTTATTGATCTCATCAATGATACATGCAAGAGTGGTACTTTTACCGCTTCCTGCAGGTCCTGTTACAAGCACCATGCCTCTGGTGAGCTTTGCGATCCCCATGATCACATCCGGCAGATTTAACTGGCTGGCATCTGGCAGTTCAAAACGTACCACACGGATGACAGCTGCCAGAGAGCCTCTCTGACGGAAAATATTTGCCCTGAATCTGGATACGCCTGGGATTGCAAAAGAAAAATCATCATCCCCATGGGTTAAAATCCGTTCCATGCTCCTGTTTTTCGCTATTTCATAGATCCTTGTTATCATCTGGTCCATTTCATCCGGCATGATCTTTTCTTCGCCCTGGCAGATGATGCGTCCGCCGATCTTATAAGAAAAAGGCATACCAGGAACCAGAAAGATATCTGCCGCATTCTGTTCCACGGCCTGTGTAAGAAGCTCCATTACCTCCATTACTCTTCCTCCCGTTATCATTTCCCGATCTTCTCTATTTTAAACTCTTTAATTCCTTTTTTAGCCTGCATAAAGCCTAATTTCCGCCCCATACAGGCATAGAATCATCGATCTCATAATTACCGCTGTCATATACATACCATGACTTTACTTCATACCTGCTTTCATCTCCTGTAAGGGCCAGATCAATGTGTAATGCCTGTCCCCGTTCCATGAAAATGTCTGTATTTATATAACCTGTTTCCTCATCCACATTGCACCCTAGCTGTGAGGCCACTTTTTTTACAAGAGACTGAATTTCTTCCTGTGACACGATCCCCGTCACTGCTTCTTTCTGCAAAATGGCATCTGCCTGCTTTAACCATTTTTCCCCTTGGGCGTCTGCCCGGTAGTACTCCGTTACAGCCTGGGCACTTCTGGCTGCCAGGCTCTGGTCTCCTCTGGCGCTGCTTAAAGACAAAAGGCTGAAAGTCGCCAGACACAGGATAATGAAAATAAGGATCAGAGATGTAAGACCAATATTTACTTTATGTTTGGATGTCTGTCCGGCCATTCTCCCACCTGCTTTCTATCATATACTTTCTTTTCTAAACAGACATGCCACCTGAAGGTGGCATCATCATGGATGTCTGCAACTATGGCTTCACATACTGTTCTGTAAAAATATGGAAGATCTCATTTCCATGGTCAGCTGAAGTTCCATAATCAAAAATGACCACTGCGATCTCTTTCATCTGATCTTTAACTCCGGTCATGATCTCTCCTGCATAAGCCAGTTTTTTTCCATTTTTTTCCAGTTCTCCTGTATCCGGGTAACAGTTCCATTCCTTGTCCCATACCACCTGGTATGTCTGGACCTCTTCACTGCTTTCTATGGACTGATACACGTCATGAGCCTCAGGATCCCCTATTTTCCACTTTTCAAAGATTGCCTGAAAATTGCCGTCCGGCACAGAGGTGCTAAAACCCTCTGTATTTCCGGCCTTTACCTCTTCTACCAGGCTTTCTGCTGCCAGGACTGCGTGGTTAAGATCCCGTCCGTTTCTGCTGAGATGATCTGCCTTTACAAAAGCGGACAGACATACTGCCACACACAGCATAAAAAATCCGGCAGCTATTACCATTTCCATTAAAAACGGTCCGGAACCAGACCCTCTATTTCTGCTCATTGGTATCCTTTCCTCCGCTTCTTAATGAAAGTTTTAAGCC
>JBNMGK010000473.1:0-1777 GCA_050872205.1 Enterocloster sp. | reverse complement strand
GTTCTACAGTTTTGGCAGTGACTCCCAGGATTTTATCCGGACCCAGAAGCTTTCTTGCAAGACCGGCATCCATGTCATTCTGTCCCACGTGGATGCCGTCTGCACCGCAGGCTTTTGCCAGTTTTATGTTGTCATCGATCAGGAGAGGAACATTATATTTTTCTGTAAGGGCACGCATTTTCTTCGCCTCTTCCAGATATTCTTCCACATTGTCATCCCGCAGTCCTTTTTCACGAAGCTGCACCATAGTAGCACCGCCTTTTAAGGCTGCTTCTGTCTGTTCATAAAGACTCATTTTCCCGGTCCAGGACCGATCGGTTACTGCATAGATCAACAACTGGCTTTTGTCAAATTTCATGGTTCTCTCCTTTTCCTAATCTCACTCATCAAAAATACTTACGATCTCGCCGTCTAAAATGCGGTTCATATTTTTCACAGCACAGAAGTTACCACACATGGAGCAGGTGTCTTCTTTTTCCGGCTTGGCAGACGCTCTGTAGTTTCTCGCTTTTTCCGGATCAATAGAAAGCTCAAAGGTCTTTTCCCAGTCCAGTTTCTTTCTTGCCATTCCCATCTGACGGTCCCATTCAGAAGCGCCCTTGACACCTTTTGCAATGTCTGCTGCATGGGCTGCGATCTTGGAGGCGATGATACCTTCTTTTACGTCATTGAGATCTGGCAGTCTCAGATGTTCTGCTGGTGTTACATAGCATAAAAATGCTGCGCCATAGGTTGCTGCGATGGCACCGCCAATGGCTGCTGTAATATGGTCATATCCTGGCGCAATATCAGTAACTAACGGTCCTAATACATAGAACGGCGCGCCCTTGCAGATGCTCTGCTGGATCTGCATATTGGCTGCGATCTGGTTAAGAGGCATATGTCCCGGTCCTTCTACGATCACCTGGACATTTTTCTCCCAGGCTCTCTTTGTCAGCTCGCCTAAGGTTACCAGCTCTTCAATCTGTGAAACGTCCGTAGCATCTTCTAAGCATCCCGGACGGCATGCGTCACCTAAGCTGATAGTCACGTCATATTTCTGGCAGATATCCAGGATCTCATCGAAATGCTCATAGTATGGATTTTCCTTTCCGGTCATCTCCATCCATGCGAAGATAATAGAACCGCCTCTGGATACAATGTTCATAAGGCGTTTATTTTTCTTAAAACGCTGTGCTGTTGCACGATTAATTCCAATGTGGATGGTCATAAAATCCACACCGTCCTGTGCATGCATTTCTACGATCTTTAACCATTCTTCGGTAGTAATATCCTTCAGTGCCTTATGATAGTATACCACTGCGTCATAGATCGGTACAGTACCAATGATCGCCTGGCACTCGGCAGTCAGCTTTCTTCTGAATTTCTGGGTATCTCCCCAGGAGCTTAAGTCCATAATGGACTCTGCACCCATTTTTACTGCGTCATTTACTTTCTGAAGCTCCATATCCAGGTCTTTACAGTCTCTGGAGGTTCCAAGGTTTACATTGATCTTGGTCTTTAACATGGAACCGATACCGTTTGGATCCAGGCATTTGTGGTTCTTGTTTGCGGGGATCGCTACTTTTCCCTCTGCCACCAGCTGCATTAACTGGTCTGTATCCATCTGCTCTTTTTCTGCCACTGCCTGAAGCTCCTTTGTAATAATTCCTTTTCTGGCAGCATCCATCTGTGTTGTGTAATCCATTTCTTTGTCCTCCACATCATATTTTTCCACAGAAGGGGCACCTGGACGGACGTTTTTCCACATATACCGGGCACATTGCTGCTGCACATG
>JBNMGK010000420.1:0-2266 GCA_050872205.1 Enterocloster sp. | reverse complement strand
GTACAAATACATTTGCAAGAGCGATCACAGAGTTCTGACAGCCTGACGGCACACCATTCTGGATGATCTGACCAAGAATGGGTCTGTCAAATCGGATCTTATTAACCTGCAGATGATACTCTTCTTTTGTCCGCATCAAATGAATCATGCAAAGGATGGCGCTTGTAAACTGGGAGATTGCCGTTGCCAGCGCTGCCGATCCAACGCCTTTACCAAGACCGGCAATAAAAAATATATCCAGCACAACATTAATACAGGAAGAACAGATCAGATAGATCAGCGGATGACGGCTGTCGCCTACAGACTGTAAAATTCCCACAAAAATATTGTACATAACAACCCCAAGGGAACCTGCAAAATAGGTGCGGAAATAGGCCACTGACTGTGGCAGCACCTCTGCCGGTGTTCCCATTAAAACCAGGATTTTCGGGGCAAAGTACATGCCTACAGCAGTCAGTGCACTTCCTGCCACAAGGCCAAAAGCTACCGTGGTATGAATCGCTTTGTGCAGGTTCTCCTGGTTTTTCGCTCCATAATATCTTGCAATAACAACACCAGCCCCCATGGCAATACCATTAATAAACCCAACCATTAAAAAGATCAGATTGCTGGATGAACTCACCGCCGCCAACGCATTACTCCCCAGGAAATTTCCTACGATAAGGGAATCCGCCGTATTATATAACTGCTGAAATAAGTTGCCAAGGAACAGTGGAATGGCAAAAAAGATGATCTTTTTGGAAATGCTTCCTTCTGTCATTCTTGTTTTGCTTGCTGTGTCCATTGTATGTACCCCTCTTTTGTATTTTTATTATTTCAATCCCTATAGATTTTTCACTAATCCACTAAATGTCGTCAGGAATATTATATTCGCTTATATAAACATTTGCAACAAAAGAGCAGGCCTGATCCACAAGCCTGCTTTTTTGCCTTTACGCTGCGTAGTTTTTAATTACGCCTTTCATTGCATCTTCAATTTTCTGATATCTGGGGGAATCTAAAACTGCGATCAACGCCTCATAGGGATCCTTTTTCGTTTTGTCCACAGCGATCTTCATTGCATTCTGGGAAAATCCGGAAAGAAGGCACAAACCTTCTTCATTATCCACCATAGGGATCGTATCCGTTCTTCCACAGACATTCCAGAAGATCAGGCGGGGCATTTTATATCCCGCCATTTCATACTTCTTTGCGATCTGGTCAAACAAGGTCTCGTCAGGTTTTTTCCAATTTTCCCTGCCATAATGGTAAGAAAAAGTTGCAGCATCAAATTCCATATCTGAAATAATGAGAACCTGCTTTGGAAGTTCTTCCCTGGGAACCTGATTGCATTTTGCCATTTCAAGGATCAGGTCAAATACAGCCTCAATATTTGTATTTGCCACTTCGCCATATGCAAACATGATCTCCAGTTTATCTTTAAGGCTTGTATCCTCTTTCAGGTCAATAAACCGGGGATGTCCGCTAAAAGTGATCGCTTTATTATGAAATACTCCTTTAAGCTGTTCAGCAAAATAAATTGCCAGCGAATTGCAGATTTCTATTGCCATAACAGAGCTGCTTCCAGATGCATACTGGAACATACTTCCAGAACCATCTGCTACTACAATGGCATCATCAAAACCCCAGTCATTTTTAAAGCCTTCTGCTACGATCTTCTTCCACATAAGTTCAGAAAGCAAATCTTTCTTTAAGCCTGTTCTCCAGCCATTTCCCGCTATTATTCTATGAACGATCTCATATGGCATCAGACCTTTGAAATTCAACCGGTCTTCTCCTGAAATTACTTTTTCAAAATACTTTACTCTCCGATCCAAGTCATGCTTTTCAAATGCTTCATTGTATCTGATATTTGCCTTTGCCGGAACGCTTTCATAATTGATCTCAGTCCATGCACGATCAGACATTTTTGTCTCAACCACATTTCCATATGTTCTAAGTTTAGCCAGTGTTTTCCTGTACTCCCTGGAAGACATTTTAAAATGCCTGCAAAGCTTCTTCGCATATTCTCTGGTTGCTGCAGATGAGGTATTAATACTTGGAAGCCATTTTGCAAGAAGAGATACCTGATTTCCTGACTCCATGGCTTTAAGATCCTGTTGAAGCTGCTCCTTATACATTGCTGCAACATCATTTGCCAGCGGAGTGTCTAAAAGGATAAGTACATCATCATATCTGCCATATTCAGGAACATACCTGAGCACAGCCCGCGCGATCTCAGGTTTGGAAACAGCAAGGTATTTTAAGCATATCCTGAATGTTCTTC
>JBNMGK010000037.1:0-14169 GCA_050872205.1 Enterocloster sp. | reverse complement strand
GAACGGAGTGTAGAGTTAATCGCCAGTGGCGCTTGTTTAACGCCGACCGGAACGGAGTGTAGAACGAACCCGGGTTCGATTCCCATCATGGGGTAACCTAAAAATGCGTATAACAAAAGCAGGTGATGGGAATCGAACCCACGTATCTAGCTTGGAAGGCTAGTGTTCTACCATTGAACTACACCTGCATATCATATATCTATTCTTTTGTATAAGTCGGGGTGACAGGATTCGAACCTGCGACCTCCTGGTCCCAAACCAGGCGCTCTAGCCAAGCTGAGCCACACCCCGTCGCAACAAAAAATATTATATATGACCATTATTATTTTGTCAACACTTTTTCACAAAAACTTTTACATACTTTTATATTTTATAAATAGTGCTGCTCAAAACGGGCTTCCCCATTGTCATCAATCTTCATCAGCATATAAGAAGGTCTGTGTCCTTCCTGTCTGGGATAGGAAAGACTGCCGGGATTTAAGGTGATCAGTTCCTTTTCCCCGGACTTGTCAATATCAAAGTAAGGCCTGTGTGTATGACCAAACATAACGATATCAAAGCCCCGCTCTTTTGCTTCCTGCTTTAAATAAGCCGGACCTGTGGAAACATTATAATAATGTCCGTGGGTAAGAAGCACCTTATATTTTCCGATCATGATCTCCTTTTCCCGCTCTAACTGGGAGAAAAAGTCATTATTTCCCATGATCATTTCCAGGTCGCAGTCTTTGTCCACCCATTTCATGATCTCATATTCGCTTCCCTCTGCATCTCCCAAATGGATCAGCATATCAAAAGGCTTTGTTTTCTTGATCACCCATTTCAGATTTTCATCCTTTCTATGGGTGTCGCTGACGATCAGTATCCTCATTTTCCTGCCACCTCTTCCTTTAAGGCCTGTTTCATTGCCTCTAATGCTTTTCCTCTGTGGCTGATGCGGTTCTTTTCTTCCATGGTAAGCTCTGCGGAGGTTTTTCCAAATTCCGGAAGATAAAGGATAGGATCATAGCCGAAACCGCCGTTGCCTGCAGGCTCCTTTGCGATCAGTCCTTCCATAGCAGCTTCTCTCTGGATCACTCTGCCGTCTTCTAAGACAGCGGTAATGTTACAGACGAAACGGGCACTGCGCTCTTTTCCCTCTGCGCCTGCCAGACGCTCAATGATGCTGCGGTTCTTGATCTCATAAGAGGTATCTTCGCCCATATATCGGGCAGAGTAAACACCTGGTTCGCCTCCAATATAGTCTACTGCCAGACCGGAATCATCTGCCAGCACAATGCCTCCTGTCTGTTTCCATACTGCCATCGCTTTAATTTTCGCGTTTTCCGCGAATGTTTTACCATTTTCTTCAATATCCAGGCTCACACCAGCCTCTTTCATAGACAATACCGGCAGTCCCAGATCAGAAAGAATAGCGCGGATCTCCCGCATCTTTCCAGCATTTCCCGTTGCGAATATGATTCTTTTTTCCTTATTGTTTTCCATATTATCACCTTTTGTATCCGAATCCATAGCTGATCTTATATATTTGCTTTTCCCCATTTATTTTGCATCCATATATACCTTATCCGTATACACCTTCAGACACAGATTACACTTCTGGGTCTCTTCCACATGCTCCCATAAAGAGCCATTGTGGCTTAAATAACCTTCTCCGTCCTCCAGAGTCACCTGGGCAATGCCGTCTCCGGCATCATATTCAATAGCTACCGGATGAACGGTATCCGGCGTTTTTATTTCCACTATTATAGCAAATTTTTCCCCCTGGTCCAATACTATTTTTTCATTAAAAGGAACTGTATAATAACCAGAATACTCTAAGTTTCCCTCTGCAAGAAGAGTCCGTCTGTTTAAGGCAGTTTCCAGGCCATGATCCTGGCGGAATCTGTCTTTTCCCGCAGCATCAGCGCTGTTCTTATCTGGAAGGTGGCGGGCTATATAGATCTTGTATTCTGTATCAGGTCCTGTTGCATAAAAACCGGCAGCTGCCAGCTCCTCAGCTTCTTCTGTACTATAGGCATTGGCAAACCAGGCTGTATCCTTTCCATACCCGATCTGGCCTACCCAGCCGCAAAGATCACTCTGGTAGATTTTGTCATAATTGTCCGTAGGTTCAATGCCTGTGTATACAATATTGTGAACCCCGATATTGGTGTCATAATAAGACACATAAAAATACCCCTGGTCTCCAAAATTCTCACCCCAGCTATTGGTACAGATAAAGGCGCCATCCCCTTCTAACTCCATATTGAAGTTCTCCCTGGGATAATTATCATCCCAGCCAACGATCACAGAATCGTGATTTGGCTTTTCCGTACCAATGTAACAATAGGAATTCGTATCACGATTGTAATACACGGACTCACTTTCATAGTCCCGCATGGATGTATACAGGGAGCTTTGTACGCCCCCTTCTAAATAAACAGCCCGTTTAATAGCTTCATAATCCTTTGACGGCAGGATCTGTATCTCCTGGACATGTTCCCTTGCTTTTAAGCCGTCTGGGGAAATGCCGTCACCATAAGGGTCTTCCGACTCCCACACAGGTCCTTCCCAGGAAAGAAGATATGCCATGGACATGGTATATTCTCCCCCTTCATCCTGTCCCAGGAGAAAATGATTGTGCATGGACATGTGATCTACAGAAAATGTTTCTGTCTGATCCGGTAATAATGTAGATTCCAGGGCAGTCAGGGAAGCAAAGGCCCAGCAGGTACCAAGGGATCCCTGATTGCCGATCTTAGGCGCACGCCCATGCTCCCTGTAGTCGTAAGAAGCTGGCAAAGTCACATCTGCCGGCACCTCTCGATTCCATATAACCGGCGAATTCTCCCTGCTGTCATTATCCTCAGTGGTGCTCTTTTCACTGTTTTGCGCATCTTTTCCTGTCTGAGTTTTTTCCTCCTGCTCAGAAACTGTACTCTCATCTTCTTTTGCCTGCTCCTGCTGGGTTGTTTTCTCTGTCTGTCCTTCTGTTGGCTTTGCAGAAATGCTTCCACAGCCAGTAAGAGAGACTGTCAAAAGGGCTGTACACATTATTCCAGGCAAAGCCGCTCCCATAAACATGGAAACGGCTTTCTTTAATTGCGATCTTATTCTTTTTTTAATCAACGTTTCGGTTCTCCTGACTGCGTTTTGGCGGTCTGGGACCCATGAACTGATAAAAATATGTTTTTAACATACCATTGTAGATCTTGCGGTTCTTGTCTGCTTTGCGACCAATGTATTTCTCTGCATCCTCATAGGAGGTGATCAGATACATGGACCAGGCATCTAATGCTGCAAAACGCTCACCGATCTCTGTATACAGAGCCGGAAGGTTCTTTTTCTCTTCAATACGCTCGCCATAAGGCGGGTTGGAAATGATAAAACCATATTTCTTCGGGTGGCTGAGAGCACTTACCGGACGCTGCTGGAAATGGATCATATGGTCCACACCTGCAGACTGGGCATTGGCTCTGGCCGCTTTCACAATATCCCCGTCAATGTCATAGCCCTGGATATCTACTTTTACCGTATCATCCAGCAGGTCATTTGCTTCGTCCATGGCGTCATACCAGCATTTTCTCTTAATGATATTCTTCCAGTCTTCAGATAAGAAGGAACGGTTCATGCCTGGTGCCATATTAGCTGCCATCATGGCTGCCTCAATAGGGAAAGTACCGCTTCCGCAGAACGGATCTACCAGAATACGGTCCTTGTTCCATGGAGTAAGCATGATCAGGGCTGCTGCCAGTGTTTCTGTAATAGGCGCCTTGCTGGTAAGAGTACGGTAGCCTCTTTTATGAAGGGAATCACCGCTGGTATCAATTCCAATGGTAACTATATCCTTATATAAGAATACACGCAGCGGAAATTTTGCCCCGTCCTCCGGGAACCAGGATACATGGTAATGCTCCTTCATCCGCTCTACCATGGCCTTTTTCATAATAGACTGGATATCGGAAGGGCTGAACAGCTTACTCTTAATAGAAGAAGCCTTTGCCACCCAGAATTTTCCATCTTCCGGGATAAATTCTTCCCAGGCAATGGCTTTTGTTCCCTGGAACAGCTCCTCAAAGGTCTCAGCCCGGAAGCTGCCTGCTTTTAACAGGATACGCTCTGCAGTGCGTAAAAATACATTGGCACGGCAGATTGCATCGTCATCACCAATAAAGGTGACTCTTCCGTCTTCCACCTGGGAGATTTCATATCCCAGATCCAGTATCTCTTTTTTTAATACAGCCTCCAGTCCAAAATGACAGGGTGCGATCAGTTCATAGGTCTGCTTCAATCCTTTTTCCTCACAGTTCTAAATTCATTCCATTGTTTCAGTTTCGTTTTCCGTTTCACATTTACAGCTTCAGTTCTTTTACTACTTCACCGTCCAGGGAATAAATGGTAAATACACCATCCTCCAGGATCGCATACGTATTTGGATTTCCGCCTTTAGGGATAGAAACAGAACCTGGGTTTAATACAGTAATAGTTCCGCATTCTGTTTCCACTTTTTCAGCTTTCAATAAGTGGGTGTGGCCATGGACCAGAATATCTCCATCCTGCATAGGCGGCAGATGATCCTGATTAAATACATGACCATGAGTTGCGTAAAATGTCTTTCCATCCAAAACTAACAGTGCGTAATCTGCCAGGATCGGGAACTGAAGTACCATCTGGTCTACTTCTGTGTCGCAGTTGCCACGGACAGCATAGATCTGATCCTTTAAAGGATTTAACATAGCAATGACTTCCTTTGGAGCATACTCCTTTGGAAGATCATTTCTCGGGCCATGATAAAGGATATCTCCTAAAATGACCATTCTGGATGCTTTTGTTTCTTTATAAATGTCTAACAGTCTGCGGCAATAGTAGGCAGAACCGTGGATATCGGATGCGAATAAAATTTTCATAAAATTTTGCTCCTTTTGTTCGTTAATGGTGCGGGTCCACTCATGAGCCCCGCGCTGACGCGCTCCACTGCCTGCTAACGCAGGCGGCTCATTCGTTAATGGTGCAAGAAAAACAAATGCCGCCGTTGGCGGCGCTTGTTTTTCTACTGCACTCATTATATAAAATACCATTTCTATCTGTCAATGTATTTCCCTCTGTAATTCACCATTCCTCCTGCAAGGTCTGCCACCTCATATCCCATACGCCACAGGTCACGGCAGATGACCATGCTCTTGGCGCCTCTTTCGCAGCAAAATACGGTCATTTCCCCGTAATTTATCTCATACATATGATCCCAGAACTCATCATAAGGGATATTTTCACTTCCCCTTATCCTCTCTTCTTCATACTGCCAGGGACTGCGAAGATCAATGATCCTCCGGACCCGTCCCGTCTCTATCCACCTGTCAAATTCCCAGTAAGGAAGCATTGGAAAACCGGTCATATTTCCACCTTCTTTCCTTATAGACAAGTCTTCCTATTATTAATATATGCCCGTCCTGTCTGGTGGGTACAACCTGGGATCAGCGCATAAAAATGACCGTTCCAGGTACTTTCTTATTTACCTGGAACGGTCACCTCATTCATTGCATTTTTGCGGTTCTACAAGCCTAAGCCCCTACATTTTAATATTCCGTTTTATTTCTTGTGTTGTTCTTCATGTTGTTTTTAGATGTGGTTCTGGTGTTATTTTCTGTTTTATTTTCGGTCTTGTTTTTTGCCTTGTTCTCCTGGTTCATGTTGTTGCAGTCATCCATCTGGTTGCTGTAACGGTTACTGTAATCATTGCTGTAGTCATTCTTTGCCATTTCAATACCTCCAAAAAGATATTTTTCATATTTAACTTTAAGTTACAGCTTTATTATGGCTGTATCCCTGTTGTTTATACGCAGCTTTTACAAATTTTCATTTACAGTTATTCCCAGTAATCCCCACCTTTTTCCAGGGAATTTCCTTGCAATTTCCCTATATTTATATTATAACTAATGTGAGGCAACATGGTCTCCCTTAAACCATGTCCTCATCCTTATTAATTATTTATACTCCCCTTGAGAAAAGCCAGGATAGCTCCCCTATCCCGGCTTTTCTCCCGTTTATGAATACAATTTTCCCAATCTGCACAAAAGGCCCTTCTGCCGCTGGCAGAAGAGCCTGTCCCTTTATATTATCCTTAATTATCCTTCTTATTCTTTTTTATCCTAACATACTTACGATCTTCACTGGATTTCTGTAATTCCAGTTAGAAACCTTGATACCTGTTGCTTCTGTGGAGGCGTGAACGATCTTTCCGTCTCCTATGTACATTGCTACGTGATTAATGCTCTTTCCGCTTCCATAGAAAAGCAGGTCACCTGGCTGCATATCAGATGCGCTGACTGCTGTTCCCTGGGATGCCTGGCTGCCGGAGGAACGGTTCAAGGAAATTCCCAAACCATGCTGGTACACATATCTGGTAAAACCGGAGCAGTCTGTTCCAGTGCGTGGATCACTGCCGCCGTAACGGTAAGGACCGCCTATAAACTGAAGTGCATAGCTTACAAGCTGTTCTCTCTTGTAGCTGTTGGAAGACTCAATGGCTTCTTTCTGGATCTCTTCGATCTCCCCGGCCTCTGCCTCTTCAACTTCTGCATTTCCAGAAACTGGAAGATAACCTTCAGCATCATTTACACGGATCTTCATCCAGCCATTTCCCAGATCCTCTAAAACTTCATATGTATCGCCTGCTTTGGCAGTGGTCAGAACTTCTTCACCGTCTTTTGCCTTATTGATGTTCACACTGTCTGCTGTAATGGTAGCAATGTAGGTACCTTCTTTAAATCCAGGTCCAATGGCTGCCATGGAAGTCATTGGAACTGCCAGCATCAGCATCCCACATACAAATCCTGTTCTAACCAGTTTACCAAAAAATTTATGCATTCTCATCCCATCCTATTTGTTACGGTTTATGTTAAATAGTTGCGTCTAATTGTTACACAAATGTTACGTTAATTACATTTGTATTATACCACACATAGCCTATCCGTCAATATATTTATTATTTTTTAATATTTGTTCATATTTTTGACAGATTTCACAATTAATTCACATATTGTAACCGGTATACCGACTGAACTCAGGGACTTTGAGGCATAAAAAAACCCTGACGCGCTTTTGCACCAGGGCTATGTAAGGATCTTATTAACCAGATTATTAACTTAAAACACTGACGATCTTTACCGGCTTGCGGTAATCATACGGGGAAGTCTTAATACCTGTAGCCTCTGTAGATGCATGAACCACCTGTCCATTTCCAATATACATTGCCACATGATTGATACCTCCTTCATCACCGTAGAAGATCAGATCTCCCGGCTGCATCTCCTCCTCAGAAACAGGAGTACCACAATTAGCCTGTCCTCTGGAAGAATGAGGAAGATTGACAGAAGCTGCATGCTGTAAAATATAGCGGGTAAAACCAGAGCAGTCTACTCCGTTATTGGGGTCAACTCCACCGAAAACATAGCTTCCCCCCAAGAATTGAAGAGCAAATTCTACTGTCTGGCGGCGTTGTCTGACAGAAAGATCCACCGTCTCCTGATTTTTTTCTACTAAAGAGGCTTTTCCGGAAGTTTTGATATAGCCATCACTATTTCCAGTATTGATCTTTACCCAGCCATTTCCCAGGTTGGAAAGGACCTCATAAGTCTGTCCACGCTTTACCTCGCCTACAGAACGGCTGTGTTCATTGGCAGAAAGATGTACCTCTACAGTAGGTGCCGCAATGGTCACCATATAAGAAGAACGGGTCTGTACCTCTGCATTTTTAGAAGCAGCCAGACTGTCTGTTGGGTTTACAAAAAGAATACCTGATAAAAGAAAAAGACCTGCGGCAGCCTTTACCGCATGTCTCTGTAATAAAGCAAAATTCACGCTGAAAGTCTCCTAACTGTCAAAATAGAATTGTTACGGATTTGTTACGAACTAACAACATGATTATATTATTTTTTCACAAATATGTCAAGAATAAGGGGATAAAATTTAACATCCCCTTATTTTATGACAACCAATTGTAACTTCTATTACATAACTTTCATGTACTTTTTTCTTATCTTCTCTTATCTTCTCGGTCCCTTAAACATCCAGAAGATCATTAAGATCAGCAGCACCGGCCAGATATAAGATAAGACCCAGCCAGCCAGTCCTATGATACCAAAGAACAGGCTCATAAGCAGGAAGATGATGAAAAATACGATCAGCCCCGCTGCCAGTCTCACATACCATTTGCCAAAATCCACATAATGTACATTTCTCTGGTAGGTGTCACGATAACTGTCCTCTCTGTCTACGGATCCATAAGTCCCGCTGTATTCCCGGCTGCCGCGGTCAGCGTCCGCTTCCTGTGCTTCGCCGGAACCATACGTCTCATAGCCGTCCGGACGGTCCTCTGTATCAAGAGCCGCGTCTACAATGGTCCTTGCAATGATCTTTGGCCCCCCAAGGCTTTCTATCACCTGGGCTTCATCAGCCCCTTTATTTACTTCATCTGAAATATAAGAATCATAATATCTGATATTTTCCTGGATCACGGAATACGGAACGCGACCTTCCAGTTCTGTCTTTAATCCCTGTAAAAATTCTGCTCTGGTCATTATTCAGCCCTTTCCTTTATTACGCCTTCCCGGTATGCTGCCACTAATTCCTTCAGATCCGCGATCTGTTCCTTTAATTCCTGGCCCTTATCCGTATCTGCCACCATGACTCTGGTCTTTAATTTCTCAACTACGGATACCTTTGGTGTACTGTCCTTTTTCGGATCAAATGGCATATGCTCTGCCAATGCCAAATGATGAGAATTGGAGATCAATGTATATCCTGCAATTCCGGTTGTGCTCTGATATGCCTTTGAAAGGCCACCGTCGATCACAAACAGCTTTCCCCCTGCTTTCACCGGTTTTTCCCCATCCTTTAATTTAACAGGAACATGTCCGTTAATAATATGGGAACCCTGGGTCTTTAAGCCAAATTCCGTTAAGATCTTGTCGCAGATCTCTACCTTTTCACACAGCTTGTAATACGGGTTCATCTCTTCCTTATGTGTGGCCTTATCTTCTACAAAATAATGCTCAAAGGTAGTCATCTTGGCCTTTCCAAATACAGGTGATTTCGCGCCGCACCACAGATACCACATCAGATCCAGCGCTTCTTCCTTTCCATCCGCGCCGTCTGGAAGGAAATAGGCATTGTGTACCTGGCGGTTCAAAAAGTCCATAAGAGACTTGCCCTGATAACCAATTCCATCGATCATGATCGTATCAAAGGTGCCGTCCTTCTTCATAGGAATACATCCATGATACAGCAGATTGGAATTATAGCACTTGTAAATGCCCCCATGGGAATAAATAAACTTCACCTGACGCTGTAAAACCTCACTGTGACGGAAAGAAGCGCAGAGCGTACGCAAAAGCTCTTTCTCCCCCCTGGTCAGTTCCAGCGGATTTCTCGGATCAATCGTAGGGAAGTTCATATCCAGCATAGGATATTCTTTTCCTTCAATGGTAACTGTGCCTTTTTTGTAGTCCACAGCAGTTAAAAGCATGCGGCTTTCCATCTCATACTCAGGGTGGCGCTGCATCATGGCTTCCTCTACCTTGAACTGGATCACAGCAATAGCCTTGTGCATCTTTGCTGCCAGTCCCGGATCGACTGCGTCATAAATATTTTCATCCAGGATCTTCGGCATAAACCGTGTACATGGATCATCCTGGTAAACCTTTGCCGCAAACATGGACAGCGGACGCAGGTTAATTCCATATCCGTCTTCCAGTACATCAAAGCTGTTATAGCTTATGGCAATGCGAAGCACATTACAGATACAGGCCAGATTTCCTGCTGCTGCTCCCATCCAGGAAATATCGTGATTTCCCCACTGGATGTCTACATCATGGAAGTTCATCAGTTCTTTCATAATGATATCCGCTCTGGGACCACGGTCAAAAATATCACCGATAATGTGAAGATTATCAATGGTCAGGTTCTGGATCAGACGGCATAAAGCCACAATAAACTTGTCCGCAATACTGGTATCGATAATGGAATGGATGATCTCATTGTAGTACAGCTTTTTATTCTCATCTGTATAGTCCACATGGAGAAGCTCGTCAATAATATAAGCGAATTCCTTTGGCATTTTCTTTCTTACCTTGGAACGGGTATATTTGGAAGATACCTCCCGGCAGATCTGGACTAACCGGTAAATGGTTATCTTCTGCCAGTCTTCCGTATAACGCCCCATTTTCATCATCCGTGGCAGGTGACGTTCTGGATAATAGATCAGATTCGCTAACTGAAGCTGCTCTTCCTCCGGGATCAGATGCCCGAAGGTTTCCTTGATCTTTTCCCGGATAATACCGGAAGAAGACCGCAGCAGGTGGATAAATGCTTCATACTCTCCGTGAAGGTCACTGAAAAAATACTCTGTTCCTTTTGGCAGGTTGCAGATCGCCATTAAATTGATGATCTCGCTGGTGGCCTCTTTCACTGACGGATATTCCCGTGCAAGAAGCTGCAGATACGCCATGTCCCTCATATATACATTCCCCCATCTGTCGCAGATTCTTCTATATTCAGCATCTTTTACTTTAAAGTGTTAAAATAACCTTGCCAGAAGGACCTTGCGTTTTATATAGGTTTATAGTACCATATTCTTATTGAAAATAAAAGTTTTTCCATAGGAACACAAGCTTACAGTTTGTTAAGAATTATGAAGAAATGGCTAAGAAAAAGCCGGGAAGGAACTTAAAAAGTATGGAAGAATTATATGTATTCGGCACAGGAAATGCCCAGGCAACACACTGCTATAATACCTGTTTCGCTATAAAAGACGGGGATGAATTTTTCATGGTAGACGCCGGAGGCGGCAATGGTATTTTAGGTATCCTTGAAAAGATGAATGTAGACATGGCCCACATCCACCACATTTTCGTCACTCATGAGCACACTGATCATATCCTTGGCATCGTCCGGATGGTACGTATGATCGCCACTGCCATGAAAAAGGGAAAATATGAGGGAGAGCTTCGCATTTACTGTCATCCGGGACTTGTAGATACCATTTCTACCTTATGCCGTTTAACCCTTCAGGGAAAATTTTATAAAATGATCGGGGAACAGATCTTTCTGATCCCGGTAGAAGACGGAGAAACTGTCTCAATTTTAGACTATGATGTAACTTTCTTTGATATTTTATCTACCAAAGCAAAGCAGTTTGGCTTCACTATGCGCCTGAAAAACGGAAAGAAGTTCACCTGTGCCGGTGACGAGCCTTACAATCCAGAATGCAAGCCATATGTGGAAGGCAGCCAGTGGCTTCTCCACGAAGCGTTCTGCCTCTATGGAGACCGGGAACGTTTCCAGCCTTATGAGAAGCATCACAGCACAGTAAAAGAAGCCTGTGAACTGGCAGAAAGCCTTTCTATCTCAAACCTGGTGCTGTGGCATACAGAAGATAAAAACTTAAGCCACAGGAAAGAGCTCTATACAGCGGAAGGCAAAGAATATTATCATGGAAATCTGCTGGTTCCTGATGACGGGGAGATCATTGAACTGTAATTTTGACTTTAAAAACCTGCAAATGGCATTTTTCTGCAAATGCCGAATAACGCAGCATAGCCTCCAGGGTCTGGAACATTTAGGTCCATTCCTGGAGGCTGTTTCTATATCCACATAAATCCTTCTAAGCATTGCCCGCACCAGCGGGCGTTCTCTCCTATTACTTATTGCTGCCTTTTAATATGCCATTTTGTAAATTTCAATAATATCCGGCTTGTCCAGTACCTTGATGCCTGCAAGTGTTCTTCCACCATGATTGGTGCATTTTTCTGCCAGTTCTTCAAAGGATGCCGGATCTACATTCAGTTCTCTTAAAGAAGTAGGCATATTCAGGCTCTTGAAATAATCCTCCGTAGCTTTAATTCCTGCTAAAGCTGTCTTTTCCGGATGCTCAAAATCCATCTCAATATTCCATACATTCACTGCGTACTGAGCAAAACGGCTTACATTATTCTCATATACATATCTTGCCCAGGATGCCCATAAAGCGGAAAGTCCTGCACCGTGAGCAATTTTCTCATCCATACCGGAAAGTTCATGCTCCATCTGATGTACCACCATAAAAACGGATCTTCCAAGACCAGTCAGGTCATTGTGGGAAATGGTTCCCGCCCACATAATAGATGCTCTTGCTTCATAGTCATTTGGATTTTCCAGTGCCGCTTTTCCAGCCGGGATCACAGTCTTTAAAACTCCCTCTGCAATGCGGTCAGATAACGGTGTATTTTCACCAACACTGAAATAGCGCTCTAAGGTATGCATCATAATATCTACTGCTCCGCAGCCAGTCTGGAAGGGGCTTACAGTATAGGTCAGCTCCGGATTGCAGATAGAGAATAATGGTCTGTGTCCAGGGCTGTTAAATCCACGCTTTAATCCCAGCTCTGTATTGGTAATAACACTGGAAGAACTCATCTCACTGCCAGTTGCAGACAATGTAAGGATAACACCTACTGGCAGAGAAGCCTTCGGAGTCTCCTCTTTCATATAAAATTTCCACACATCTACATCCGGGTTTGCAATACCGTCTGCAATGCATTTTGCAGAGTCAATAACACTTCCGCCGCCTACTGCAAGAATAAAATCAACGCCTTCCTTTTTGCCCAGTTCAATGCCTTCTCTTGCCATAGCAAGCGTAGGGTTGGCCTGAACGCCGCCTAAGGTCACATAATCGATATTTTCTGCCTTTAAAGCATCTAATACAGTATCAAGAAGCCCACTCTTCTTCGCGCTTGCGCCGCCAAAATGAACGAAAACCTTCTTAAAACCATATTCCTTTACCAGCTTTCCCACCTGCTTATGGGTTTCTTTTCCAAAAATCATCCGGGTTGGTGCATAAAATTCAAAATTCTGCATTGCCTTGTCCTCCATACGATCATTGATTTTATACTGCCTGATTTTTGGCCATTTAACATGACCAATCTATTCATTATCTTACCATAATTTCTATTTTCTAACAAGTAAGCCAGCTGCCTGAAACATATCCCCGCCGGGATCAGCATATGATTATGGGTACAGGTATCTTATACAGACTTTGTCCAGAACAAAAAGGGGGATATTATGTCTTTTTCCAGAAAACGTTCATTTCGTTCATTTATTTTTATTGGCATGGAGCTTTTTGTCCTGGTGATTTTATGTCTTTGTTTCTTTATGAAGAAAACGGACCGGCAGACTGGTATTCTCCAGACCTCCGGTGATTTTATTAAATGGGTGGATTTTAATGTGACCAGCGAAGCATTGGAGCAGGCGTTCCGGTACGATGTGGATACCTGCCAGGCAGAAATACATTTAAACTGGGTGGATCTGCTGGCATATCTTGGAACGCGCTATGGCGGAGATTTTTCCAAATATAAGAAAAGTGATATGAAAAAAGTGGCGGAGCAGCTGATAACTGAGAACACGACTATGGAAGAGCTGACAAAAGATATGAAATATTATGACTATTACAGACAGGCTTATGGGGCGGTACTTGACGGAATGGTGGGGACATTTCAGGCAGAGATCCCGGCAGATGAAGCGCCACAGATGCTGCAACCTTCTGAAACTGCACCAGATACCACTTCTGCACAAGAGCAATCTGTGCAAAATCCCGCCAACTTGCCAGAACAGACCACGCAAAATCCCCCTGCCACAAATCAGTCTACCCACGAAAATTCTGACTCCCAGACAACTCCCGATACCGTCTGGGTCACAAAATATGGCCTGAAAGCCTTCTTCCCACTGGCAAAAAACTTCCCCTACAGTGACTTTGACGATTTCGGAGTCTCCCGCAGCTACGGCTTCAAACGCCGCCACTTAGGCCATGATATGATGGGTCAGGTGGGAACTCCCATTATCGCTGTGGAATCTGGATATGTAGAAGCACTGGGCTGGAACCAGTACGGCGGCTGGCGGATCGGGATCCGCAGTTTTGACAAGAAGCGGTATTATTACTACGCCCACCTGCGGAAAAACTACCCATTCCAGTCCAATTTAAAAGAAGGCAGTCGTATCCAGGCCGGGGATGTCATCGGCTATATGGGCCGTACCGGCTACAGTTCCAAAGAAAACACCAACAACATTGAAGAGTCCCACCTCCACTTCGGCCTGGAGCTGGTCTTTGATGAATCCCAGAAAGAAAGTGACCATGAGATCTGGATCAACTGCTACGAACTG
>JBNMGK010000487.1:0-1583 GCA_050872205.1 Enterocloster sp. | reverse complement strand
TCAGAAGGCACTTTCGCTAACTACTACTTCGATGAAGAAGGCGTTATGAAGACCGGCAAGCAGACCATTTACGATGAGGACCTTGGCGAGACCCAGAACTGGCTCTTCCACGCAGAAGGCACTAAAAAAGGCCAGGGCTACCACGGCATCAAAGACAACACTCTGTATGTAGAAGGTCTCCGTCAGGAAGCAGACAAAGACCTGCGCTTCGCACCCGTATCCTTAGACGGCACCCGCTACCTGGTAAATGTAAACGGCGCAGTCCAGAAAGCCGGATCAACCTCCAAGTCTGCCTCTAAGCCAGAGCTTGGCAGCGGATACAAGGACTTCAAGGACGAGAATGAAGTGATCTGGACTGTTAATGTGGAAGGAGTTATCCAGTAAAAAAATTTTGTTCTCAACTATAATCCAATGATCAGGCCCGCCGCTTTAGCGGCCGGTCGGTCCCAATTTATCGCAAAAAACGGCGCTCCCCTCATCATCCGTTCACAAAAAGGAGCGCCTTTTTTTGTGCATTTTGCCGAATTTAAAATTTTTTTAAAAACAGGCGGTATATTTTGGATTTTCCTGCGTTATTTATAGTGTAAGTAATTTTTAACAATCATTCTACATAAAGGGGGATTTGTGATGAGAGAATTAGCTGTTTTTTACTGTCCGAAATGCGGATACTATGCCTACTACCAGACTTCGCGCCATCCACAGTGTCCCAGATGCAGTCATCCGGATGTGATGCATATGGCGCGTATGCATTACAGAGAATTTATGGACATGGGATGTAAAGAAAGGGATGATTACCTGGCCCTTGAGATCTTGAAGGACAACCCGTCTTACATAAAACGGATCACTGCTCCTCACAAACGTTTCAACAGTCGTGAGATCATTGCAGAAATGAACGTGGAGATCATGCGTCTCGACACAGAAAACAAAATACTCAGCGACACTGTTAAATGGATGCATGACACCATTTGGGAGATGATCCGTGAACAGAAGGGATACACCGATAAAAATGTGGCTGAGATCTTACAAAGCCTGGAGGAGGATGACCCGCAGAAAGAAGATACGCAGGCCACCACTCCTGCTCCTGACAAGGAACAGATCCGGCATTAAATACAGCAGTTTGACCATGACCAGATGTTGCTATCTGTCACTGGTAGAGGCTTAACAGACTGCCAGGCTTATCCGTGATCATATTGTCGATCCCGGCTTTTTCGCACTGTTTTAAAGAATAAAAATCATTGACGGTCCAGGCCACTGCCCTCTTTCCAAGACCATGTATTTGATCCACCAGTTCTTTCTTTACCAGCTCAATGCTGATCACAAACTGATCTGCAGCTGCATACTGCCCTGGATCCCCTATATCCTTAGATGTTATATAACCGGTCTTAAGAGATGGCACCACCGCCTTTGCTTTCACCAAAATATTATAATCAAAAGACGTGATCATACACTGATCCACCATTCCCCTATCCCGGATCAGCTGTATGACTCTGTCTGTAAAATCACTGCTCTGGCCTGCGTCTTCTTTTACCTCAATATTTATGTGTATCTTTCCCTTACAGGTATTTAAGACCTCTTCCAGAGTT
>JBNMGK010000044.1:0-13071 GCA_050872205.1 Enterocloster sp. | reverse complement strand
GGAGTGCACCTCCTTTTCCTACGAAGAAAATAGCAAGGATGACCAGTACAATACCGCTGATCAGTCGTGTTGTGAACATAGAATTCTCCTCTCCTTCCCTATTTTACCCCGCCGAACCGTCGATCTCTTTTATTATACTGGATGATCGCTTTTTCCAGCTCCTTCTCATCAAAATCCGGCCACAGGCAATCTGTAACATACAGTTCTGTATAAGCCAGCTGCCACAGCAGATAATTGGACAGTCTCAGTTCCCCGCTGGTACGGATCAGAAGATCCGGGTCCGGTATATCAGCTGTATCCAGATAGGAAGCAAATACAGATTCTGTAATATCCTCTGTCTCTACCTTTCCTGCCTTTACATCTTCTGCCAGTCTGGCAGCTGCCCTGCGGATCTCATCTCTTCCCCCATAATTAACTGCGATCACAAAGGTAAGTCCTGTGTTGTCCTTTGTCTCTTCTTCCAGACGGTTGATGCCGTCAATAATGTCCTGGGCAAAACGTCTTCTGTCACCGATCATCTTTACCCGTACATTGTTGGCAGACGCGATCTTTAACAGACGGACCATATAATAACGGAACAGCTGCATCAGCGCTCCTACTTCTTCTTCCGATCTCTTCCAGTTTTCCGTAGAAAATCCGTAAACAGTCAGATATTTAATACCCATTCTGGCAGCGATCTCTACTGTTTTTTCTACTGTCACACAGCCCTCTTTATGACCAAATGTTCTTGGAAGTCCTCTTTTTTTCGCCCAACGGCCATTTCCATCTAAAATAAGGGCCACATGAGCCGGTATTACCATATTACTGTCTAATGCCATTTTCCTCACCTTTTCCATCATGCGTGCATTCCTCTGTAAATCTCTATAAACATAGATAAGAGGCAGGAGTCTCTCCTGCCTCCGTATCAATTTCAGAGACTATACAGTCATGATCTCTTTTGTCTTTTCTTCTACTGCCTTGTCAACACGCTCAATGGTCTTGTCAGTCAGTTTCTGCATCTTCTCAGTCAGATCAGCTAACTCATCCTCGGTGATCTCTCCTGCTTTTTCTGCCTTCTTAAATGCATCATTTGCATCGCGGCGGATGTTGCGGACAGCAACCTTTGCATTGTCACCTTTCTTCTTTACATCCTTTGCAACTTCTTTTCTGCGGTCCTCTGTCATCTCCGGGAAGATCAGGCGGATGCAGTTTCCATCGTTGGTAGGATTGATTCCTAACTCAGATGTAAGGATTGCTTTCTCAATTGCCTTTAATAAGCTCTTTTCCCAAGGCTGGATCACGATCATACGTGCTTCTGGAACAGATACGTTTCCTACCTGCTGAAGAGGTGTTGGTGTTCCATAGTAATCTACTTTGATCTTGTCAAGAACATGTGGATTCGCACGTCCTGCACGGATAGTACCGTAGTCAGCGATCAGAACATCCATTGTCTTGTCCATCTTATCCTGATAAAATTTTAAATCTTCCATAAAGTTCCCTCCTGAACATGCAGCTTTTGCTGTCATTTTATTTTTCTCTAATGCTCTTATTTTTAATTACTCAGCTGTAACAATGGTTCCGTTGATACGGCCCTGCATTGCATTTGCGATACCGTCAGTTTCATTGAGACTGAATACTGCCATAGGCATCTTATGTTCCATACACATAATGGATGCAGTCAGGTCTACCACTGCTAACTTGCGGTCGATCACTTCCTGAATGGAAATCGTATCGAATTTCTTTGCCTCTGGATTTACCTTTGGATCGCTGTCGTATACACCGTCAATTGCCTTTGCAAGAAGGATGCAGTCAGCCTCCATCTCAATGGCACGCAGTGTAATACCTGTATCTGTTGAGAAGTAAGGATGTCCGGTACCACCTGCAAAAAATACTACTTTTCCCTCTGCAAAGCACTTGTTTGCCTGGTCTTTTGAGAACAGCTGGGTCATAGTGCCGCATGCAAATGGGGTAAAGATCTCAGTCTGCATACCTGCGTTACGGAAAATTTCAGAAACGTAGATGCAGTTCATAACAGTTGCCAGCATACCGATCTGATCTGCTTTGGTACGCTCAATAGCATCACTGGTACGTCCTCTCCAGAAGTTTCCGCCTCCGATGACAATACCTACCTGAACGCCTGCATCTACGGATAATTTTACCTGTCTTGCCACTTCTTTTACAGTGTCTTCGTCGAAACCGGTCTTCTTAGGACCTGCAAGGGCTTCGCCGCTTAATTTTAAAAATACACGGTTCATTTTCATGAATGAATATCTCCTTGTGTTGGATTATACTTTATTAAGTATATCATAGGAATGTATTTTTGGAAAGACCTTTTGACAC
The DNA here is from genome assembly GCA_050872205.1 of Enterocloster sp. Taxonomy (GTDB): domain Bacteria; phylum Bacillota; class Clostridia; order Lachnospirales; family Lachnospiraceae; genus Enterocloster. The sequence goes on along the minus strand of JBNMGK010000044.1, from coordinate 10,752 downwards.
CTACCTCATTATATACTATAATGAAAAAAAACATTTCTATATTCTGACAAAGGAACAGATATAGAACTGATCTGGGAGGAATGATCGTATGGATTGGTTTCGCAATAAAAAAGAGAAAAAACAGGCTCAGGAACCGGTTGCTCCTGTAGTTTCACAGCCAAATATCCAGGCTGAAGAGGCAGGAAGCCGTAGCCAGTGTCTGGCTCAGTTAGATAAATTATTTGCTCCTGTTCCCTCTAAAGGAATGGCTGTAAAAGTATATCTGGAAAACTTCAAAAGCTTAAACCAGGCCTTTGGATATGAGTACTGTGAAAAGCTGCTGTCACAGATCACCGCTTATTTAAAGGATATTTCCGAGGTGACTGTTTACCGTTATATCGGTGTGGAATTTATCCTTATTTTAGACGGCTGCACAGAGGGACAGGCATCTGCCCTGGCTGACGCTATTTTAGAGCGTTTTGAAAATGTATGGAAGGTAGACGGTGTAGACTGCTTATGTTCTGCACAGATCGGTCTGTGTTCCTATCCAGGGCACAGCGAAAGCACACAGATGCTGCTTAAACACCTGGATCTGGCTGTACAGGCTGCTTCTGAACAGGGTGCCAACCAGTCTGCTGTATACAATTCCGTTCTCCACGAAAAGGCCATGCGCCGTCAGGCCATTGCCCGCTATCTCCAGACTGCTCTGGAAAAAAATGAGCTGGAAGTCCGTTACCGTCCAACTTATAATTTAATAGAAAAGCGCTTTACAAGAGCAGACTCTTATATGCGTATCTTTATCCAGGGCATTGGCCTGGTAGGCGCTGCAGAATTTATCCCCATTGCAGAGGACTCCGGTCAGATCCGTGCCGTAGGTTACTACGCATTAGAGCATGCAGGCCGTTTTATCCAGGAACTGCTCCAGGCTGGAAAGGATTTTGAGTCTATCTGCATTCCGGTATCCCCTATCCTGTTAGTCCAGGAAGATTTCTTAGATAAGGTAAATGACGTACTTACCCGTTATGAGATTCCGGAAGGAAAGCTGGCTCTGGAATTAGATGATAATGCATTATCCAGCGTTTATATTAACGTAAATATCATTATGCAGGAGCTGTCCTCTATGGGCGTGGAGCTGGTATTAAACCACTTTGGTTCCGGCTGTGCTCCTGTAACCAGTGTTCTGGATCTTCCTATTAATACCGTCAAATTAGAACGTATGTTTGTATGGCAGTTAGAGAACAATGCTGCTTCTGCCTGCATCGCAGGAGGACTGATCCAGATCGCAAGAGATCTTGACCTGCGTATTATCGCAGAAGGTGTGGAGACAGAAAACCAGATCAAGGCACTGAACCATTACGCCTGCGCTTATCAGCAGGGCTTCTACTACGCTCCTACTATGGAGAAGGATGTTCTGATGAAGGTTTTGGGAAGTACCCTGGAAGAATCGCGGGTCACTATTGAAGAAGAGAAGTTAAAAATGAAGCGATAATATATTTCCCCCGCTGTCTGGCGGGGGATTTTTATTGTCATTACTGATCACGCAGTCTTTCCCGTATGCTTCTTGCATCTGTATCTGACAGCGTATCACAGATATCGTAGATCCTTGCTGTAAGATCCGGATCATTTCCCACATTTTTAATGATCCACAGTCTGGATTCTCCTGATTTCTTGAAACGAAGAACTTTTGCAATGGTAAACAGAAGTTCTTTTTCTTTTGCGTCATTTGCATCACTAAGCTGCTTTTTCTGGTAGCGCTTCTGTTTTTTCTCGTATTTACTTACCTTTGCCTTTTCACGCTGGGCAATGGCTGCCTCCGGAGTACCATATCCTTTCTCCAGCCAGATGGTCTCTACTGTGTATTTTCCATCTTCTATTGTCATAACTGCCATGGAAAGAGGCAGCGTGTTTCTCTTATAACCGCAGCTTCCTGGATTCAGCCACAATCTTCCTGCGATCTCCTGCTGCTGGTACATATGAGAATGGCCAAAGATCACCACCTGGGCATCCCCTAATGCCACAGGGATATCTGTTCTCTGATGAGCCATGACCATTTTCACGCCACCGATCTCAAAGCGTTTGATCCCCGGAAGTCCCCCGGACCAGCCTCTGTCATTGTTCCCCCGAACTGCATAAAGAGGCTGTTTACCGCTTAATTTCATATAAAGCATCTGGGTATCAAAATCACCTGCATGTACGATCACATCACAGGTTTCCAATATTTTCTCTACCTCCGGGCGCAGCACACCGTGGGTATCTGCCATAACTGCCACCCTTACAGGTCCCCGTTCCATACCTGTTTCCTCCTGTTATGTATAAATCTCTTTTAAAACACCAGATCATTATAAACGATTCTTTACCCACAGGCAATGCAGCAGCCCTCTTTTATTGATTTTTTCTGACAATTTTGTGAACATTCTTGTGGGATAGCCAGGTGGATGTTATACTGTACCATATAATACGATTTTTGTCTGCATCCCAGACAGTTATATAAAACAAGTATATCCACACGAAAGGGGAAAACACATGATAAAAACTTATAAAAAACTTTTCCTGTCTCTTGGAGCTGTTGTTGCTTTAAGCGCCGGTACTGCTCTTTGTGCCCAGGCAGCTACTGCCGGATGGGTCAGTGAAGGCGGAGTCTGGAAATACCAGGAAGCATCTGGAAATTATGCTTCCAACACCTGGAAGCCATCTGGTGATAACTCTTATTATCTGGACAGCAACGGTAACATGGCTACCAATCAGTGGATCGATGATACCTACTACGTAGACGAAAACGGTGCTATGGTGAAAAACTCCTGGGTCCAGTTATCTGAGGATACTTCCCAGAGAAAAGCCGGCTGGTATTATGTAGATGCCAAGGGCAAACTGGTAAAGGATAAATGGAATACCATAAATGATAAAAAATACTCCTTTGACAGTGACGGAAAAATGCGTACTGGCTGGTATTTCGACAATGATGATATTTATTATCTGGGTGAAAACGGTTATGCAAAGACCGGCTGGCTCTGCCTGGATTATGACGAAGACAACAAACCAGAGGACGGAACTATTTCTGAAGTGCGCACTTCTGCTTCCGATACTGCAAAATGGTTCTATTTCCAGACAAACGGAAAAGCAAAGCGTTCTAAAAATGACACCTACTCCCCAGAGACTATTGGAGATAATAAATACTACTTTAATGACGAAGGTGTGATGATGACTGGCTGGGTAGCTGTAAAGAGCAGCGCAGAGTCCGGTGACTCCACAGGAATCAGCAAATTCGTATATCTGGGCGGTGATGACGAAGGCATCATGGCAAAAAATAAATGGCTGGAGCTTTTCACACACCCAAGCGACTCCGACGATAAAGATGAGCTTACAGTAGACAGCAACAGTGATGAAGTGCCGGATGAAGGCGAGTCCAACTGGTATTATTTTGACAGTGACGGTACCATTGCTTATTTAAACACCAAAGCCACAAGCATGAGCAAGGCAACTACAAAAGTAGATGGAACTTCTTATTTCTTTAATGCTTACGGTGTCCGCCAGGCCGGACTGATCCATGTTGTAACCTCTTCCGGAAAAGATTTTACAGGCTATTTTGGCGAAAGCGATTCTGACGGAAGTATGATCACCGGAAAACGGACCAATTTAAATGTAGACGGTGAAAATGCCACCTACTATTTCAGTGAGTCCGGTTCTGATAAGGGCTGTGGCTACAGCGGTTCCAAAGATGATTATCTGTATTATGAAGGACGCCTTGTAAAAGCAGACAGCGGCTCTGATTTCCAGGTATTCTGCGTAAATAACAAGCTGTATCTGGTCAATGAGTCTGGCAAGATCCAGTCTTCCAGCAAAAACTACAAGGTAAATGGAACCTGGACCTATAAGATCTCCGGCGGCTCTATCTATTATATTGATGATGATAAGAATTCTACTGGTAAGGTTACTGCTTCTGATGCAGAATCTCTCCCGGAAATCATCTATGACAAGGAATATACTCTGTAATTTCAAAATCCCGGCACTGGTTTTTGCCACTGTCGGGATTTTTTATATTTATATACGGTTTTTCTTTTGTTTTCTATAGCTTCTTACATTCATTACAAACATTCCAATTACCAGTATATCCACGGCTGCCAGCCCTGCTTCCCACAGAGGAAATGCTGCCTTGATCTCCGGTTTTATCACGCTTCTGTCTCCTGATTCCTGGGCATAAGCCTGGTTTCGTACTCTGGCATTTAAGTACATATAAATAATGTCCTTGGCTGCCTTTCGCATGGCACTGTCATAGGCGGCTTCATTTTCCTCATCCTTAAAGGCAAAGCTGCCGTCATTCATAAAACCGTCCATCCAAAGGGTTCCCCCTGCTGCAAGAGCCTGATCTCCATTCATATATCTGTGATGATCCGAGTAGTCCGTAATCACTGCTCCTTTAAAGCCCCATTCATCCCGCAGGATATTTGTAAGAAGCCCTTTACTGCCGCCTGCCCACACAGCCCCCAGGCGGTTATAGGAGGACATAAGTCCAGTAGCTCCATTTTCCTGTATGATCATCTGGAAAGGCTTTAAATAGGTTTCCCGCAGGGTCTGTTCCGTCATCCAGGTATAGACACCGTCCCTGTAAATGCCGGATTCCTGGTCATTGCAGATCAGATGCTTTACATAGCAGTAAATGCCCATATCCATACTTCCGGCTACTGCTGCCCCGCACATTTTCCCGGAAAGCAGACTGTCTTCCGAATAATATTCATAATTACGGCCGTTGAAAGGACTGCGGTGCAGGTTTACTGCCGGAGCATACCAGCCGCTGTAACCAAACTGGCCTGCTTCCTTTCCTACAGCCCGTCCCATATCCCGGGACAATTCTGTATTCCAGGACTGGGCTATCACACCGGCATTAGGAAAACCAGTGCCTGTGGGATTCTGGTTAAAACTGCCGATCTGGGCCGGACCATCCACCTCTCTTGCCAGAGGTTTTCCAATACTTTCCAGCTTTTCTGTTTTTACATAGCCGTGAAGGAACAGTTCTTCTGTTTCTTTTTGTGTCAGCTGGTTTAAGACCTCTTCCCATTTAGGGTCGTCATAATCTGCCCCCAGTTCATAGCCCAGCTTCGTAACAGTTCCATTTTTTTCTATAAGAAGACCCTTATTATCTCCAAATACCAGCTCCTGCGTTTCTCCTGTCTTTCCAAAATCATCTGCCTGCTCCTTTGTATACAGGTTTAAGTCTGCCGCCCGTTTAGAAAGCATCCTGGTCTTTACAGACGTTTTAGGGAATGTAGCAGAAAAATTACTGCGGGTCATATAATTAATATCCTGACCACTGTCTGTGCCATCTATTCCTACACCGTCTATGGCGCTGTTTCCTGTCATTTTATTGGATACTACAGCTCCTGTACAGGGATCTAAGGGATACTGGATATTTTCTTTTAATGTAAGGCTTACTTCTGCTTTCGGGATATCTGCAACCTCATGAGCATTTTTACGGATAGAAAACTGATAGGCTCCCGGATCCAGTTCATAACCAATAAACCCATTGTGGTTGCTGTCATTGTAATCATAAGATGCCATATCCTCTGCTTTTACAGACAAGGTTATTTCTTCCATTTCCCCTGGTGCCAGCTCCTTTGTTTTTCCATAATCTGCCAGCACAACAGCGGATTTTTCGATCCCGCCTGGCTCATAAGGAGGGGCATAATACAGCTGGACTACATCTTTTCCAGGTACCTGTCCTGTATTCGTCACCTGAACTGTGACTTCTATTTTACTGTCTGCTGCCAGTTTTTCCTTCTCATTTGGAGCGTCTGCTACTTTCCAGTCAAAGGTCGTATAAGAAAGTCCATAACCAAAGGGATACTGAACTACCGCATCATAACCTCGTCCATGACGGTTGCTGTATCTTTCCCAGTAGTTTTCTGCATCTGCAGTCTCATACCATTTATAGCCGATGTAAATGCCTTCTGCATAATCTACATAGGAAACCTGGTCATATTTAAAAGCTTCCCCTAAATTGCCGCTTTTCGTACCGTCAAAAGGATACAGGCCTTCTCCGTTTTTATAAGCGCCCACGCCCTTTCCACCAGCATTGGCATAGCTGGCAGCTGTAGCAAAGCTGTAAGCCCAGGTATCTGCCGTGCGGCCGGAGGGATTTATTTTCCCCCACAGAAGATCCGGAAGAACTTCTGCAGAGTACTCCCCTGTCATTCCTGCCATAACACAGGCGCCAACCCCCGGTATCAGGTCAACAGGTCCTAAAGCCATTACATTTCCTGTATTTAATAAAAGGATCACATTTTTATAATTTTCTCCCAGATACCGCAAAAGCCGTTCTTCTTCAAAAGACAGATCCAGATAGGTCTTGCGCTTATCAATTAACAGATTGCCATTTTTCTTGTTTTTTCTGTACTGGATCTGGGTACAGTCACTGCTTTCGCCGGAAAGACGGCCTATCACCATGATCGCCGTATCAGAATACTCCCTGGCATTTTGAAGCAGCTCTTCTGTATAATACTCCCGGTCATTAATAGATGGCTCATACAAACAGCAGGTTTCCTCAGGCCAGCTTTCCAGAGTAGCTGTTTTAGGACGTTTGGGCTGAAAATCCTCATACATTTTTGTCAGCTCTTCGTTGTAGGAAATACCGGATTCTTTTAATGCATCTAAAAAATCCAGTTCTACTTTTTCCACTCTTCCTGAACCGGAACCGCTTCCTAACCACTGGGTAGAAGCCCAGCCAAATACATTGACCCGGGTAATATCCTCAGATAATGGCAGTGTATTATTTTCATTTTTTAATAATACTGCCCCCTCTGCCTCAATCTGTTCTGCCAGACGGCGGCTGTCATAAGCGGTTTCCTTTTTTACCTCTTCTGACACATTGGTACGGCTGCCGCATAGGTACAGATCAATGGTTTCCCTGAAAGCAAAGGCCGCTGCACTTATAAGCAGCATAAGGATCAGCAGAATAAGTGAAATACAAAAAAAGAACCGGTACCGGAAAGGGATTTTTCCTCTGGGATTCAGGGTAGAAATTCTTTCTGGTTTCTGGTTCTTTTTCATAAGGTACCTCGCAATTTTTATGGAATATCCGCATTAACTGCGGATTTGTAACTGTCAGTCAGTTACGCGGCATGTCTGTCGCTGGAACTGCCGGTTTTACAGGCAGCTGTAAATTCTTTTAATTTTCTCTTTGCCTCTTGTGTCAGGTTCTGTGGAACAGCGATCTGAATGGTCACATACTGGTCACCTTTTGTCTTCGGATCCCTCATGGATACAATACCTCTGCCAGCAAGACGGATCTTTGAACCGCAGCGGGTGCCCTCTTTGATCTTGCAGGAAACATTTCCATACAAAGTAGGCACTATGATCTCTCCGCCTAAAACAGCAGTCATAAAAGGCACTTCCGTACTTGTGTATACATCCATTCCCTTACGCTCGTATCCAGGACGGGTTCCTACGTGGACCTTTAACAGCAGATCTCCTGCTTCTCCTCTGCCCATACCTGGGTTTCCCTTACCTTTTAAGCGGATGCTCTGTCCATCGTCAATACCTGCCGGAATATGGACCTGAAGGTTCTGGCGGCTGCCGTCAGTGCCGGAAAGGGTGATCACACGGTCGGCACCGAAAGCCGCATCGTCAAAGCTGATATGGATCTCGGCCTGGGCATCACTGCCCTTTTCACTGGCTGCCCCTGTGCCAAAGCCGCCTGAATAGCCATGAAAGCCGCTGGCACCCTGATGGAAGCTGCCGTTAAAATGACTCTTCCTGCCGCTGCCAAACATATTTCCGAAGAGATCTCCGAAAATATCGTCTCCTTCGCCTCCTTCAAAATGATAGGTATGGGTTCCGGAACCGCCAAAGCCATGGAAGCCGCCAAAACCGCCGGTGAAGCTGCCATCTGCACCAAATCCACCATTTGCGCCATAAGCGCCTGCTCCTGCAGCTCCTGTTCCATCAAAGGCTGCATGACCAAACTGGTCATATAATTTCTTTTTCTCAGGATCGCTTAAAATATCATAAGCTTCATTTACTTCCTTAAATTTTTCAGCAGCCGCAGCATTTCCCACATTGCTGTCAGGATGGTATTTCTTTGCCAGCTTTCGATAAGCCTTCTTAATAGTTGCCGGGTCTGCAGTTTTATCTATTCCAAGAACTTCGTAGTAATCTCTCTTCTGTTGTGACATCGTTCTCATCCTTTCTATAAATAAGTGCTGAATCATAAACCTTGTTTTGTTTGTTCTATATTATGTATAACACTTATATCATTAGTTGTCAAGGATGGAACTTTTGCTTACTCTGTCTCTTTTGCTGCTTTTACACTATTTACTACGTAAATTCCCAGACATACCAGGATCAGTGCCACAAGGCTGTTTACAGAAAACGCCTGAGCAGTTTCCCCAAGTACCAGGGCTGATAAGAGCACGCCAAACACCGGATTCATAAATCCAAATACGGTGACACGGCTGACCGGGTTGTATTTTAACAGTATGCCCCAAAGTGTATAGGCTACTGCAGAGATAAATGCCAGATACAGCAATAATATATAGGATATTATATTCGTGCCAACCTGTACTCTTCCACCGCCTGCCAGGCCGATGATGATCAAAATCAGGCCGCCTAACATAAACTGATAACCGCTTAATGTAACTACATCGTATTTATTTCCATGTTTTTTCAGCAGTGCACTGGAAATAGCATAGAAAACCCCGGCAAAAAAGACAAAACCTTCACCAAACAGGGATACTCCAAACATATTTCCTTCCTGACCAGACAGATTCATAATAACAATGCCTGCAAAGCCGAGAACACAGCCAATGATTTTTCTGACTGTAAGTTTTTCGTAACGGAAAATAAGACTTGCTACAAAAATAGAAATAAAAACATTTCCTCCTGTGATAATGGCACCATGTACACCGCTGGCGTGAGCCAGTCCTGTATAAAAGAAATAATACTGAAGAATGGTCTGAGTCAGACTCAGTTCTACAATGGCTCTGGCTGAACCAGGCTCCGGCATGACCCAATGACGTTCCTGGATGCTGTGAAACAATATAACCAGGAATCCAGCCAGTAAAAAGCGCATTCCTGCAAATAAAATAATGGACATAGCATCGGAAGACTGGATCTGGAATAACTGATATCCTGTTTTAATAGCCGGTGTGGCGCTTCCCCATAAGAAGCAGCAGATACCTGCCAGAAACATTACCACTGGAAGCCTTGTCAGTCTGCTGTCGTTTTGTTGTGTATTCATAATTTCCCCCATCTGCTGCTTTCTGCAGCTTTTTTATCCTAATAAGAGTACCAGTAAATAAGAGGAAAGTCAATTTTTTATCAATAACTTGCGAATGGGTATTGAATTTTTCTCATTTTTGTTTTACACTATATACAAAATATTTTAGGCTAATAAAAATATTTTGTACTAATTTGTCATGTATGTCTACTTTTTAACATAATGTGTTTTCAGGATCTTTTGGGATTTGATTTTGAGAGCATATCATCAAGCTAGGGGATTTCAGACTACATGATCTGGGGAAAAATAAAATATGTGTGAAAGAACAGGAGAATTTATTATGTCGTTTCAATCAGTCTGTAAGCGTTATGGTCTATTTCTGACCGGAGTTATCTTATGTGCAACAGGGATCGCCTTTATCACCCGCGCAGGGCTTGGAACTTCACCGGTTTCCGGTCTTCCTTTTGTACTGAGTCTGGTAACCCCTGTATCCATGGGATTTTTTACTTTCTTATTTAATATGATCTTTCTGGTCTGTGAAGCCATTTTAAGAAAGCGGTTCAGCCTGGAACAAGCTTTACAGATCCCTATTACCTTCTTTTTCAGCTTCTGCATTGACAAGGCCATGGCTATTATTCCTACCCGTTTCGGCGGTCCCTGGGGAGACTCTTTTGTTTACCTGGTCATCGGATGTATCATCATGTCCCTTGGCATCAGCTTTGAAGTGATCGCAGATGTGATCATGCTGCCGGCAGAGGCATTTGTACGTGCTCTTGCTAAAAAGACCGGCTTTATTTTTGGAAATGTAAAAGTTGGTTTTGACAGTACTCTTACCATTCTGGCAATGATCTTAGCTTTGATCTGCTTCCACAAATTAAACGGAGTCAGAGAAGGAACCCTGATCAATGCCCTGGTAGTTGGTCAGCTGGTCAAACAGTGGAGACGGCGCATTGAAAAACCGCTGTCAAATGCAATTGCATAGAGTAAAAATCAAGCCCCCGCCAATTGACGAGGGCTTTTTCTATATTATATTTTTCTATATTATAACATCCAGTCTTTGATCACGTTGTGATCTCTTAACAGCTTTCCAACCACTGTCTTATCAATCTTTCTAAGCAAAGGCTTCTTTAACAGCTCTAATGGCAGAGGCAGCTTCATTTCCAGTGGAGATTTTCCGTCCATGAGCTTTACAGTACTGTCTAACAGATCTCTCACATCATATACACTTCCCCAAACCTCAGGAACACCACGGTCTACACCGCAAAGTCCGTATACAGCTTCCATTGCAGTACGTACAGAATACTCCGTAGTGAAAATCGTATCTCTTGGTGTTTCAGCAAACTGACCTAAGAATGCAGCGTTTACGCAGCCATCCGGGATAACGTCCGGTCTGTCCCCTGCGCTTCTTGGCATAAAGAAAGCTGGAATATATGGCATCATGGTTGGAGTACAGTTTGCATGGTTTGCTGCCAGATCATCGATCTCCTCGGTAGGAATACCCAGGTGATACAGCCACTCTGCTGTGATCTCCTTACCATTGCACTCTTTCATTGGTTTTTTAATAT
>JBNMGK010000181.1:0-5531 GCA_050872205.1 Enterocloster sp. | reverse complement strand
TCCGGCAGAAACTGTACGTCCAGGCTGACCTGGCCGGTGCCGTCACATACAGGGCAGCGCAGCTTTCCTGTATTATAGGAAAAATCACCTGCTTTATATCCCATATTTTTGGCGTCTGTCGTTTTTGCAAATACTTTTCGCAGTTCATCGTGGACATTGGCATAAGTAGCAGCAGTGGAACGCACATTGATGCCAATAGGAGTAGCGTCGATCAGCTTTACCTGGAAAATACCTGCCGGGTCCACAGAAAGGACATGGGAAGGCAGAGGCATTTTTGCAATAGCTGCCTCCATGCCGGGAACAAGGCTTTCCAGAATAAGAGTGGTCTTTCCAGAGCCGGAAACACCGGTTACAACGGTAAGACGGCCTTTGGGGATCTTTACTTCCAAAGGCTTTACTGTGTGGATGGCACCGGTAGAAAGAGAGATGGTCCCATGTTCAAACAGGTCATTTTCCTGGATCACCGGACGCAGGCGTTTTGCATATCCCGGCTTTAGAAAAGCACCGATGCGGGAAGCTTTATTTTCCACAATATCAGGAATGGTCCCTTCTGCGATCACCTGTCCCCCTTTTGCGCCAGCTTCCGGCCCCATTTCAATGAGCCAGTCTGCGTGGGATAAGATCTGCGCATCATGGTCCACTAAAATAACGGAATTTCCGTCAGCGATCAGATCATCCATAACTCCTGTCAGTCCTACAATATTTACTGGATGAAGTCCAATAGACGGCTCATCCAGCACATAGAGCACACCTGTGGTGCGGTTTCGCACAGCTCTGGCTAACTGCATTCTCTGGCGCTCCCCTGTAGAAAGAGTAGAAGCAGCCCGGTCTAAAGAAAGATAACCAAGTCCCAGCTCCATAAGTCGTTTTGCGGCTGTCTGGAAGGATTCACAGATACTTTCTGCCATAGGCACCATTTCAGGCGGAAGAGAAGCAGGTACATGATCCACCCATGTGATCAGCTGGGATAATGTCATTTCGCAGGCTTTATCAAGAGTGATCCCCTGTAATTTCGGTGCTCTGGCCCGTTCATTTAAACGGGAGCCATGGCAGTCCGGACATACATCTTCTTTTAAAAATTTCTCCACCCGCTTCATGCCTTTTTCATCTTTTACTTTTGAAAGGGCATTTTCTACAGTATAAACAGCATTAAAGTAGGTAAAATCCAGTTCACCTGCCTGATTGGAGTTTTTTGCATGATAGAAAATGTGCTTTTTCTCAGCAGGTCCATGGAAAACAATGTCCTTTTCCTGTTCTGTTAATTCTTTAAAAGGCACATCGGTACGCACACCCATTTCACGGCACACATCGGTCATCAAAGACCACATCAGGGTGTTCCAGGGAGCCACAGCGCCTTCATCAATGGTTAAAGAATCATCTGGTACCAGTGTATTTAAGTCTACCGTTCGAACCGTTCCCGTTCCATTGCAGGTGCGGCAGGCCCCCTGGCTGTTAAATGCCAGCTCCTCTGCAGAAGGAGCGAAAAAATGGACGCCGCATTCCGGGCAGATCAGTTCTTTTCCTGCAGCCACAGCCAGTGTAGGAGTCAGATAATGTCCATTGGGACAGCAGTGGGAAGCCAGACGGGAATACATCAGGCGCAGGCTGTTTAAAAGCTCTGTACCAGTTCCAAAAGTGCTTCGAATACCGGGAACGCCAGGACGCTGATGCAGGGCCAGGGCAGCGGGGACATGTAAGATCTCGTCCACACTGGCTTTAGATGCCTGGGTCATGCGCCTTCTTGTATAGGTAGAAAGAGACTCCAGGTAGCGTCTGGAGCCTTCTGCATATAGTACGCCTAAAGCCAGGGAGGACTTTCCGGAGCCGGAGACACCGGCAATGGCTACGATCTGGTTTAAGGGTACGTCTACATTGATATTTTTAAGATTATGCACCCTGGCGCCGCGGATCTGTATTTTCTGTATATTATTTTTAAAGGTTTTACTTTCAGACATAAAATGTGCATACCTTTCTCATTATTCTGCAACTATTTTAACAACCTGAGGGTATAATTGCAAGGAGAGCGGCCGGATCCGTGATTTTGACGGAATATAAGGGCAAAATGACGGTTAAAGATGAGAAAAACAGGGCGCTGTGGTGACTTAAATCAAATTATCTGGAATGTTTTGGAAAAATGTTGTGTAGAATTTAACAAAAAACTTGAAAATTTCAGAAAAATATAGTAGAATGTACACATGGCAAAGACGAAGCACATATTACAGATGTTTCGCACAAATAAAGTGTACAGGAGGGAAGTTTATGAACGTATATGGTACTGAACAGATCCGCAACGTTGTATTACTTGGGCATGGAGGCGCTGGTAAGACAACAGTTGCGGAGGCAATGGCTTTGATCACAGGTGTTACCAAACGTATGGGCAAAGTTGCTGACGGAAACACTATTAGTGATTATGACAAAGAAGAGATCAAGAGACAGTTTTCCATTTCCACCACACTGATTCCTCTGGAATACCAGGGAGAGAACGGACCGGTTAAGATCAACTTACTGGATACTCCCGGATTTTTTGACTTCGTAGGTGAAGTAGAAGAAGCGATCAGCGTTGCTGACGCAGCCATTATCGTTGTAAACTGTAAAGCAGGTATCGAGCCTGGTACAGAAAGAGCATGGGAGATGTGCGAAAAGTACAATCTGCCAAGACTGATCTTCGTTACCAATATGGACGACGATCACGCCAGCTATCGTGAGCTGGTTGTAAAGCTGGAGAAAAAGTTCGGAAGAAAGATCGCTCCTTTCCAGCTTCCAATCCGTGAAAATGAAAAATTCGTAGGTTTCGTAAACGTAGTAAAGATGGCAGGCCGCCGCTTTACAAACCTCAGTGATTATGTTGAGTGCGAGATCCCTGATTATGTTCAGAAGAACTTAACTATCGCAAGAGACGCCCTCATCGAGGCAGTTGCAGAAACCAGTGAAGAATATATGGAACGTTATTTCCTGGGAGAAGAATTTACACAGGAAGAGATCTCCGGTGCGTTAAGAGCACATGTTATCGAAGGCGACATCGTACCTGTTATGATGGGCTCCGGAATCAACTGCCAGGGCTTTAAGGTTCTCCTTCAGGTTATTGACAAATACTTCCCGGCACCAAATCACTTTGAGTGTATCGGTGTAGACGTTTCCACAGGCGAGCGTTTCACCGCTAAATATAATGATGACGTATCCCTTTCTGCAAGAGTATTTAAGACTATTGTAGATCCATTTATCGGAAAATATTCTCTGATGAAGATCTGTACCGGTACCTTAAAGGGTGATACAACTGTATACAATGTAAACAAAGATGCAGAAGAGAAGATCGGTAAAGTTTATGTAATGCGCGGCAAGGAAGTCATCGAAGTTCCTGAGTTAAAGGCCGGTGATATCGGCGCAGTTGCAAAACTTACTGTAACAGGAACCGGTGATACCATGGCAGTCCGTACAGCACCGATCGTTTACCACAAACCGCAGATCTCCACACCATATACATATATGGCATATAAGGCAGCTAATAAGGGCGAAGATGACAAGGTTTCTACTGCATTAGCACGTATGATGGAAGAAGACCTGACCTTACAGGTTAAGAATGATCCTGAAAACCGTCAGTCCCTGATCTATGGTATTGGTGATCAGCAGTTAGATGTTGTAATCAGCAAGCTGCAGACCCGTTACAAAGTAGATGTAGTTCTGTCCAAACCGAAATTTGCTTTCCGTGAAACCTTAAGAAAGAAAGTAAAAGTACAGGGCAAACATAAGAAACAGTCCGGCGGACATGGCCAGTACGGTGATGTTATCATGGAATTTGAGCCATCCGGTGATTTAGAGACACCATACACCTTTGAAGAGAAGGTATTCGGCGGTTCTGTACCGAAGAACTACTTCCCGGCAGTAGAAAAAGGACTGCAGGAATGTGTTCAGAAAGGACCGTTGGCCGGATATCCGGTTGTTGGCTTAAAGGCTACTCTGTTAGATGGTTCTTATCATCCGGTAGACTCTTCTGAAATGGCATTTAAGATGGCTACCATCCTGGCATTTAAACAGGGCTTTATGGATGCAAATCCAGTGCTCTTAGAGCCGATCGCTTCCTTAAAGGTAGTTGTTCCGGATCGCTTTACCGGCGATATCATGGGTGACTTAAACCGCAGAAGAGGCCGTGTATTAGGTATGGAATCCGACCACCATGGCAAACAGGTCATCGAAGCAGACGTTCCAATGTCTGAGCTGTTCGGCTACAACACCGACCTCCGCTCTATGACCGGTGGTTTAGGAGACTACTCCTACGAATTCAGCCGCTACGAGCAGGCTCCTGGGGATGTACAGAAGCGTGAAGTAGAAGCTAGGGCTGCTGCGAAGGAAGAGTAATAGTAATAGAAGAATAGATCTGTCTGAGAGAAATGGCAGATAGTATATGAGAAAATCCCGCTTTCTGGAATTTCTGAAGGTTATGCCTTTGGAAGTTAGGAAGCGGGATTTTCGTACTGTTTGATCGATCACACGTTAAAGCGATACTACCTAACAGCAACAATTCCGTTCTCACATCTCAAATCACAATCAAAAAGCTGTAGTAATTACAATATAAAGACTGGACAAATCCAAATAATTGGTTTATAGTAGGTAGCAACGACAAACCAATGACGAACAAAGCCGCGAAGCAGGACAGGTGAGAACGACAACGCCTTTTTGCAGCAGAAATCAGGAGGTAGAAAAATGGTATCATTATACGATGGTGGTATTTATCTTGTAAATGGAAAAGAGATCGTCCCGGAAAAGGAAAGCGCAAAGGTTGAAGCCCTTACAGGAAAGAAAGCAGACAAGGAAGCTGCGAAAAAGGGAACCATGGCTTATTCTATTTTAAGCGCCCACAATACAGCGGATAATATGGAACATTTAAAACTCCGTTTTGACAGCATGACATCCCATGATATTACATTCGTAGGAATTGTCCAGACAGCCAAGGCGTCCGGTATGGAAAAGTTCCCGATTCCCTACGTCCTGACCAACTGCCACAACTCTCTTTGTGCAGTAGGCGGAACCATTAACGAAGATGACCACATGTTTGGCCTTTCCGCTGCAAAGAAATACGGCGGCATCTACGTTCCACCTCACATTGCAGTTATGCACCAGTATATGAGAGAAATGATGGCAGGCTGCGGAAAGATGATCCTTGGATCTGACAGCCACACCCGTTACGGTGCTTTAGGAACCATGGCTATTGGCGAAGGCGGCGGCGAGCTGGTAAAACAGCTGCTTCGTGATACATATGATGTAGCTTATCCGGGAGTCATTGCCATTTACCTGGACGGATGTCCAAAACCAGGTACCGGCCCACAGGATATTGCACTGGCGATCATCCGTGCGGTATTTAAAAACGGCTATGTAAAGAACAAAGTAATGGAATTTGTTGGTCCTGGCGTTGCTTCTATGACTACAGATTACAGAAACGGTGTAGATGTAATGACCACAGAGACCACCTGTTTAACCTCTATCTGGAGAACCGATGAAGATACCAGAAATTACCTGGCAAAGCATCACAGAGAGGC
>JBNMGK010000251.1:0-4305 GCA_050872205.1 Enterocloster sp. | reverse complement strand
CTAACAGGTCATTTAAGGTCATGGAAAGCTGCAGTTTTTCATACAGGTCTGTAAGAAGCAGCACACTTCCTAAAGAATCCAGTCCTGCGCCGTAAAGGTCGGTATCAATGCCAAAACGGCTGTGGCCTAACACAGCAGATACTGCATCATAGATCTTCTGCTGAAGCTCATTTTCCGGTTTATGTACATTGACCTGCTCCTCTGCCTCCTGTTTTTTCTGGCTGAAATACTGGCTGCGGATGATCTTTTTGGAAGAAGTCTTGGCAAATGGAATGTCACGCAGGTGGAAACGGGCGATCTTTTTATAAGAAGGAAGACCTTCATTGTGCTTTTTAATGATCTGAGCCACTGTCTCCTCAATATGGTCAATTCCCGCAGCATCAGCATATTTAAAGTTTGGATAGATCTCCGCTGCGATCATGTCATCTTCCCCATATACCAGGATATCCTCGATCAGCCGGTCATCTACAAACAGGTTCTCCAACTGCTCCGGGGCTACATTTTCACCATTGCTTAAGATGATCAGATTTTTCTTTCTTCCTGTAAGATACAGGAAATTCTCTTCATCTACATAGCCTAAATCACCAGTGCAAAGCCAGCCGTCCTCTGTGATTGCCTCTGCCGTCTTATCCGGCTCTTTATAATATCCCATCATAACAGAAGGGCTTTTTACCTGGATCTCTCCATCTACGATACGCACCTGGCACCGGTCTACGATCTTTCCTACAGATGCCACCTTATCTGGTCTGCTCCAGTCCGGGGATGAGATCTTTGGAGAACACTCAGACATGCCGTATCCCTGTGCAATGGAAATGCCCAGACGATTGAAATTGGCAGCCAGCTCCGGTGCCAGATAACCGCCGCCGCTGATGATCTTATGCAGACGTTTTCCCAGAACCTCCTGTTTAATGGAATTCATAGAACGGCCTGTGTCCTGTCTGGAAAGAATTGCGATCTTATTGTAAAGGGCTTTTGCCACCATAGGCACCATACGGATCACAGTAGGCTGGAACAGCTGGATATGGGCTGCCAGACGAGCCATGTCCCGGTTCAGGCACAAGACGCTTCCATAGCGCATAACAGTAAATACATCGCCATTGATGCAGAATACATGGTGGATAGGAAGGATATTTAAGTAAACTTCTTTTTCCGGGCTGTCTTTATCTGTGGTACAGAAGTTATTATCCATTAAATTGCGGTTGGAAAGCATAACGCCTTTGCCTCTGCCTGTTGTTCCTGATGTAAACAGCACCATGGCGCAGTCTTCCTCAGAAACCACTGGATCTACGCTGATCCCTGCATATTCCTTTAAGATCTGGTCAGAGCATGGCACATGTTTTCCATGCTGTAAGGAAATGCAGGCACGAAGACGGGGGCATTTCTCTTTTACAGCCTCTACCAGGCCATAGTGGTCCCAGTCATAAAATAAAATATCCAGATCAGAGCGGTTTACATTATCTGCAAAGGTCTCCTCATTTAACTGTACATCCAGCGGCACCACTACATTTCCGTTTGCCATAACACCTAAAAGAAATACCAGATAATGGTGGCTGCTGCTTCCCATTAATCCCACTCTTACCTTATGGCCTGCAGCTGCATCCTGCTCCCGCAGCCAGGCTGCTACCCCACGGCACTGAGCCGCAAATTCATCATAAGTTACTTCGTATACTACCTCATTTTCCTCATAACGTAAAAATACCCGTCCGGCATACTCTCTTCCTGTATTCCAGACCAGGTCTCTCACTGTCTTTGTATTCTCGTATGAAATCATTGCTTTTCTCCTCATAAAATCACTTGAAGAATCTGCCACCGGCAGCTTCCTTTCAACGCATGGCAACTAACAGACCCGCACTGGCGGGTGGTTGTTTGATTAATACACACATTCTTAATTAATGTCTATTAATGTACATTTACGACCTAACTATAGCACAGCCGATTCCCACATGCAATGCTAATATTTTGAATTTCAAAGTATTTGCCATGAAAATGTTGCCCATTCCAAAAAAATACCCCGGACCTTTACTGGTCCAGGGTATCTTACTGTAGCTTAATGGTCACTGTCTATGCAAGTGCCTCTTCTTCATTTTCTAATAATGTACTTTCGTATTTATCCAGAATGATAGTCTGTATCATTTCCCGTGTACCGGAATTGATGGGGTGGGCAATGTCACGGTATTCACCGTCTGCTGCCTTACGGCTTGGCATAGCGATGAACAGTCCCTTCTCACCTTCAATGACTTTGATATCGTGGATCACGAACTCATTATCCAAGGTAATGGAGACGATCGCCTTCATCTTCCCTTCTTTCTCCACCCTTCTTACTCTCACGTCTGTTACCTGCATGCTTTAATACTCCTTCCGCTTCCTCCGTCAGCCCCCGTGCTGCACCCCTTCTGCAGGAATCAGAAGAACGGGCCGCACTATGTTGTAACTTTTACAGTGTATAACGTTCGTTCTTCTCAATGACGATCTTAATGTTTTCCGGTGTTCCAATATGTGTCGTGTTGGCACGGATGGTATCCCGGCTCTCAACGATACAGTTTTCGATCACTGTATTATCGCCAATATAAACGTCATTTAAGATAATAGAGTTTTTAATGATACAGTTGTTTCCAACGTATGCTTTCTTAAAGAGGATGGAATTTTCCACTGTACCATTTAAAATACAACCGCTGGATACAAGACTGTTCTTAACAACAGCACCTGGATTGTATTTTGCCGGTGGAAGATCATCGATCTTGGTATAAACATCTGGATACTGCTTGAAGAAATAATCTCTTACTTCCGGCTTTAAGAAGTCCATGTTGGTCTTATAATAAGAATCAACAGTAGCGATATTGCTCCAGTAGCTGTCTAGCTTATAAGCGTAGATCCTCTTTAAATTCTTATAACGTACCAGAATATCATTTACCAGGTCATATCTGTCTTCTGCTGCACAGCGCTCCAACAGCTCGATCAGCTGTCTTCTGCGGATGACATAGATACCGCAGGAAATGGTGGTAGCATCAGAAGCCATAGGCTTTTCTTCAAAATCAGTGATACGTCCGTCATCATTTAACTTAACGCATCCAAAACGGGTAACGTCCGTTCCTTCTTCCATATCCTTGCAGACAACGGTAATATCCGCTTTCTTCTCAATATGGTATTCCAGAACCTTATTGTAATCCAGCTTATAAACGCCGTCACCAGAGGTGATAACTACATATGGCTCATGGCTGTTCTTTAAGAAGGTCAGGTTCTGGTAGAGAGCATCTGCTGTACCACGGTACCAGTCTCCATTTTCAGGAGTAATGGATGGTGTGAATACATACAGTCCGCCCTGCTTACGTCCGAAATCCCACCACTTGGAGGAACTCAGATGAAGGTTTAAGGATCTGGAGTTATACTGTGTAAATACTGCCACATTCTGAATGTGGGAGTTTGTCATATTGCTTAATGCAAAGTCAATACTGCGGTAGCTTCCTGCAACCGGCATAGCAGCCACTGCTCTTTTACTGGACAGTTCCCGCATCCTCTTGCTGTTACCACCTGCTAATACAATACCGATTGCTCTCATTTCACGCCACCTGCCTTTATAATGTAATTTCCGCTTGCCAGTAATCCATCAGGATAGTCGCCTACGGTGGTCTCGCCTGCTATGGCGGTATTCTTTCCGATCTTTACGCCGTCCGGGATAATGGAGTTCTCACCGATGGTAGCCAGGTCGAACTGATATACCTTCTGGTCATATGTACTTGGTGCGTATTCGCCAACACCGATCTGAACATCGGAACCAACTTTTACATTTTCTGCGATAATGGCCTTTTCAATGGATGTGCCTGCTCCGATCACGCTTCCCTGCATAACAATGGAATCTTTAACAACAGCACCCTTTGCAACCGTAACGCCTGCTCCGATAACGGAATTGATAACGTCACCGTAAATTTCCGTTCCTTCGCCAACGATACTGCGCTCAACATGAGCATCAGAAGCAATGTACTGAGGCGGGATCACATCACTCTTGGTGTAGATCTTCCAGTACTCTTCATACAGGTTGAACTCAGGAATGATATCGATCAGCTCCATATTTGCTTCCCAGTAGGAACCAAGAGTACCTACATCCTTCCAGTAACCATTGTACTCGTAGGCAAAGATCCTCTCGCCCTTTGCATGGCAGTATGGAATGATATGTTTACCAAAGTCACATCCAGGCTCGTCCTTCATCTTGATCAGGGCTTCCTTAAGAACTGGCCAGCTGAAGATATAAATACCCATGGAAGCCAGGTTGCTTCTTGGTACAGCCGGTTTTTCCTCAAATTCTGTGAT
>JBNMGK010000338.1:0-3220 GCA_050872205.1 Enterocloster sp. | reverse complement strand
TTCAACAAAACTGTTCTCATCAAGCAGGGCTGCAATACGGCTGCTTGCTGAAGTTTGTGCTGAATTACTCATTTTCCAGTCCTCCATCATTCTTAAGTTTACAGTATTTAGCGGAAAGCGCATAAAAATAACGCCTTCTTATAAAATACAGAAATATTGCCGTTTATATTATAGTGATATTTTTGTCAAATGGCAAGTGTTTCCTTTTATTAAAAATGGTTTATTAACAAATTTTAAGGCAAAAAATGCCACCGCTCCTGCCGCGAGTCGTTTTCACTACGCCGCAGGAGAGATGGCAGGTTTTTAATGTTCACTCATTACATTACTTGATAAAACTTACATGCTTGCAGATCTCTTCGTAAACTTTTTCTTTCCGTTCATTAAATACAACCTTGTTTTCTTCAAACAGGTTTCTGCCCTCTGTATCGATGGATACGATCAGTGGTCCAAATTCCTTAACACGGCAGTTCCATAAGGTTTCAGGCATTCCCAGGTCACGCCACTCTGCACGGACGATCTCTTCTACCTCAGTTGCTGCTACCACTGCGTTTCCAGCAGGGAATACACAGTGGATGGCCTTAAAATTCTTACATGCATATTCGGTGTTTGGTCCCATACCGCCTTTTCCTACGATCACTTTTACGCCGGTCTGCTCTACGAATTCTTTCTCGAACTTCTCCATACGCATACTGGTAGTCGGTCCTACGGAAACCATTTCAAACTTGTCATCTCCTAAAGGACGGATGATAGGGCCTGCGTGGAAAATAGCATTGTTTCTTACATCTACAGGCAGCGGTCTGTGCTCTTCTACCAGACGGCGGTGAGCTACGTCACGGCAGGTCGTTAAATTACCATTTAAATAAATAATGTCACCGATATGGATATCTTTTAAATCTTCGTCACTGATTGGTGTTGTTAAAATTTTCTTTCCATCTTTGATCTCTAACATTATAAAGTCACCCCCGAATGAGTTGTAATTGTGTAGTTAAGGTCCTTATCGAAAATAATGTGGCCGCGGCGATGAGACCAGCATCCTACGTTTACTGCTACGCCAATGGTAGATGGATGTCTTGCAGTATTTTCAATATGTACGCCCATAACAGAGTACTTTCCGCCCATACCCTGCGGTCCAAGGCCGATCTCATTGATGCCGTCTTCCAACAGCTTTTCCATGCTTGCAGCTCTCTCATTTTCATTGTGGCTGCCTAAAGGACGCATGAGAGCTTTCTTGGAAAGAAGAGCTGCTGTTTCTACAGAGGTTGCAACACCAACACCCACTAACAGTGGAGGACATGCATTTAAACCATAGGAAGTCATAACATCCAGTACAAAACGGGTAACACCTTCATAACCTGCACCTGGCATTAATACCATAGCTTTTCCAGGAAGTGTGCAGCCACCGCCTGCCATGTATGCGTAGATCTCACATTTGTCGCTGTTTGGAACAATATCCCAGAATACAGTAGGAGTTCCCTTACCAACATTCTTACCTGTGTTGTACTCATCAAAAGTCTCTACACTGTTGTGGCGAAGAGGCGCATCTACTGTTGCTCTTACAACAGCCTCTTTTAACAGTACTTCCAGATCATCGATCAGTGGGAATTTGGTTCCGCACTTTACCCAGAACTGAAGAACACCTGTATCCTGACAGGAAGGACGGTTTAATTTTACTGCCAGATCCTGATTGCGCTTCATGGTCTGATAAATTACTTTTGATAATGGGCTGTCTTCCTTTTCTGCCAGTTCATCTAACTTGGCAATGATGTCGTCTGGCAGTTTCTTACCGATATGGGCAACAAAATGCGCCATATAATTGGTAAGCTGCTCTACCTGTTCTGTTCTGCTCATGTTTAAGCCTCCTTAAATAATATGTAATGAATATTTGTTGTTTCACTGCTTATAAACTGTCCACATGTATGCTACGGGAAAAATGGAAATGCAATTGGTAAAATGATCATGCTGACTATAGTCGCGATCACGATAAGCGGCAGTCCTGACTTCGTATAATCTAAGAAAGTGTAACCGCCTGCTCCAAGTACCATGGTGTTTGCCGGCATTCCAATGGGTGTTGCATAGGCACAGGAACCACCGATAACGCAGGCCATAAGTACGGCTCTTGGATCTGCTCCCATTCCCTGTGCAATGGAAACACAGATGGGAACTAAAAGTGCTGTGGTTGCTGTATTTGACATGAAGTTTGTCATGATACAGCAGAGCATAAATACTGCAAAAGTTAAAACATAAGGTGAAGGATTTTCACCTAACAGATGCATTACCTTTTCAGCTACCATCTCACCGGCTCCTGTTTTTTCAAGAGCTGCTGCCAGTGAAAGAGTTCCGCCGAATAAGAAAATGGTCTTTAAATCAATGGAATTTAATGCCTGTTTTTCAGAGATAACACCAGTAAGGATCAGCGCTAAAGCTCCTATACATCCTGAAACATACAACTTAATGCCGATCTTCTTTTCAAAGATCATAGCCAGTAAGGTAAGCACCAGGATCACCAGTGAAAGCTTCTGCTTCCAGGCTGGTACATCACTGTAATCAGCGGTGGTATCAAAAGCTCCGTCATCTTTTGGCTGTCTGTCCGGTAAAAGCTTCATTCCCAGTGTGGTGTAAAAAGTGTTCCACAGATAAGGATCGGAAGCCCTACAATGGCATATTCAAAGAATCCAAAGCTAAGTCCGATCTCTGATAAAGCACTCTGGGCGATCATATTTCCCGGTGCTCCGATCAGCGAAAGGTTTCCGCCCATAGCTGCTGCAAATACTAACGGCATCAGCAGTCTGGAACGGGAATAACCGGATTTTGCTGCAATACCGATCACCACCGGGATCAGTACAGCTGCTGTACCAGTATTTGAAAGAACACCGCTCATCACACCTACAATGATCATAACCGCTGCGATCAGCATTCTTTCCGATTTTGCAAATTTTGTAACGATACCGCCGATCTTATTGGCCATACCTGTTTCAAAAAATGCACCGCCTACAATAAACATTGCTACAAAGAGAATTACGTTGCTGTCAATAAAACCGGCAAATGCCGTCTTTGCATCCAGGACCCCGGTAACTACCAGACCTACACAGACGATCATGGATGTTACCCCCAGCGGGATCTTCTCCACTACAAACATTACAATTGCAAACAAGAGAAACAGGATGGTTATAGTTGATGGACTCATAAACTCCCCCTTCGGTTTTATATAACTGTATAAACC
>JBNMGK010000002.1:0-29743 GCA_050872205.1 Enterocloster sp. | reverse complement strand
CTGTTAAAGTGCGTAAACCAGTACATTGATCAGTGGGAACTGGGCGCTGACTTCAAGAAGTATGTAAATGAAGACTGCACCTTCTGTGGTTCCTTAGTAGACCGTATCGTTCCAGGACGTATCCGTGACGCAGAAGAAGTTAAGGCTCTGGATGCAAAGAATGGCTACGAAGATCCTCTGACTGACGTTGGTGAAGTATTTGGCGTTTGGGTAATCGAAGGCGATGAGAAGTTAAATGACGTACTGCCATTTAAGAAGGCTGGTCTGTTAGACAAGGTATTCGTTACTCCAGATATGAGCCCATACAAGAAGAGAAAAGTTCGTATCTTAAACGGCGCTCATACAGGTTTCGTTCTGGGTGCTTACCTGGCTGGCGAGAACATCGTACGTGACTGCATGCATGATGAGACCATTAAGGGATTCATGAACAAGATGCTCTATGATGAGGTTATCCCAACTCTGCCACTGGACAAGAATGATCTGTTAAACTTTGCAGCAGCTGTATCTGATCGTTTCAACAACCCATTTGTAAACCATGAACTGATGAGCATTTCCTTAAACTCCACCTCTAAGTGGAAAGCAAGAAATATGCCTTCCTTCCTGGAATACATCAAGGAAAAAGGTGTTCTGCCAGAGTGCCTGACCATGTCACTGGCTGCATACATTGCATTCTACAGCAATGATATCCAGGCTCTTACAGATGCAGGTCTGGTTTGCAAGCGTCCAGCTGGCAACGAGTACACTGTAAGTGATGACCGTTGGGTACTGGAATTCTACAACGATCACAAGGCTGATTCTGCTGAAGAACTGGTACACGCAGTTCTCACCAACGAGAAGATGTGGGATCAGGATCTGACTCAGATCGAAGGTCTGGAAGCTAAGGTTATAGCTGACCTGAAGATGATCCGTGAAAAAGGCGCTAAGGCTGCATACGCTAGCTGCCTGTAATATGAAAGAATATAGAGTTTATCTGATATAAGATCTATATCTATTAAGAAACGAAAAGGCTGTCCAAACGCGGACAGCCTTTTTGGTACAGGATACATTTTTTATGTTATAAGGTTTTGCAGTTATTTACGGCTATTATTTAATAACCCCGGTTTTTGCATATTCTTCCAATTTACGCCGCAGTACTACATCTTCTGGATCCAGATACTGCCGTACTTTGTCATAAAGCACTTCATCCGGCTTTAGCGCTGCACGGTACTGGGCGGGAGTGCGCTGGAAGGTGGAGCGGAAGCGGAAAGTCAGGGTCTTTAAGTCGGGAAAACCATTTTTTAATGCAATGTCAGTCAGATTTTCTCTGGTGTAGGTCAGGTCATTTAAAGCATGCTGAAACCGCACTCTTGTAAGATATTCGTGAAAATTGATCCCTACCATTTGTTTAAATAAAGTAGAAATATAGGTCCGGTTGTACTGGGCATAATCTGCCAGGTCTTCCAGAGACAGTTTTTCTGTGTAATGTTCTTCTACATAGGTCAGAAGAAGACGCATGGTAGAGCGCCGCTTGTCTTCTTCCGGGATCAGATTAAACTGCTGGGGATCAAATTCTGTAAAAAGTGTGATAAGCAGCAGTTCCAGATTTGCCTTGGCACTTAGCTGGGAGTATGTTCCGCCCTTCTCTATCGCCTGCCAGATCTGGCTTGCATAGAAACGGATGCGGCAGAAACGGTCTTCATAACGATTGCTTTCATTGGAAAGGCAGGTGGAAAACTGGTAGATAAATCCCTTTTTGATCAGGAACTTAAGGGCACCTGCCGGAAAATGAAGGACCAGAGCTCTTGTGCCGGGCTGCTGCCGCATAGAGGCATGGCCATTTCCGGGGGCTGTCAGGATCAGGTCATCTTCTGAAAGCAAGTGGGTCTCTGTACCCCGGCAGTATTCCTGGGTACCCTGAAGCACGATGCTCAGCTCATATTCATCAGGATGCCAGTGATAGCGGTAATTCATGATACTGTGGGCAAAGCAGCGCAGATGGATATTTTCATGGGGCAGATCCATTTCATAATAAGTTTCTTCCATAGTGGACTCCTTTTTATTTTCAACTTTCTATTTTTCAAAATCCAAATATTTTCCCTGTTGTAAAGTTTAGAAAAGATAAGATCCAGATTTCAGACCTGATCTCAGAATACCGTTTAAAATGGCTTGTGTCAACGATTGTTTTTGCTTTAATACAAAAGAAAAGTTTTAAAAACTGGCAGAATGCACAAGAATAGAGAGGAAAAACTGACAAAATAAACAGGGAAAATATTTGGATTTTTAACAATGGCGTATTCTAGGATATGAGAGCAGAAAAGGAAAATGGGGAACAGAGGGGAGCGAAAAACTGCAAATATTCACAGCGACAAAAAATTCACATTCTGCTAGGATGAACATAACAACAAATGAGCCCAGGCCCGGGCAGCTAGGAGCTTATGGAGTTTTCAGACTATGATGTTATAATGGAAGGGAAAAGAATATGAATACTCAAATGATGATCTGTATGGTGATCTTTGTAGCAACTCTGATCAGCTACATGCTGAATAAGATACCTATGTGGCTGACTGCAATGATCTCTCTGACTGCGCTGTATTTTACAGGCTGTGTTGACGCAGCTGGAGCGCTGGCTGGTTTCTCAAATGCAAATACACTGCTTATGGCAACCATGTTTATTGTGGCAGCAGGATTTCGCAGGACATCTCTGGTAGATGGAATGTGCAGCGGGATCATGAAGCTGACAAGAGGCAGCTTTCTGACAGCATACTTTGGTTATATCTTGATCGCTGTACTGCTGACAAACTTTATTGCAAGTCCAATGGTCGTATATGCCATTGTAAGTCCGCTGCTTGCAGCTCTTTGTGATAACACCGGACACAGCCGTTCTCAGTATATGTTCCCTGTTATGGTCGTCTGCGTGGCATGCTGCGGTATCCTGCCGTTATCAACTGCTATCCAGCAGGCTGGACAGTTTACAGGATTTATGGAGACTTATGGATTTACCGGCATGAGTATCCGTGCGGTAGATTTTACTATTGGTACCTGGCCGATCCTTATTATTGTTCCATTATGGGCACTGCTTGTGGGACCGAAATTTACACCTAAAACACCGGTAGTTCCTATTGAAGCCCTGGAAAGCCGGAATTCTGGAAAACAGGCCGAAAAACTCAGTCCTGCTGTAGATAAGATCGGAATTGTAGTTTTCTTTGGCACGATCTTATGCCTTATTTTCTCCAGTCAGTTACATCTTGCTACCTGGTCTGTTGCGCTGACAGGAAGTCTTCTGATGGTATTATTTGGCGTTGTAGATCAGAAATCTGCACTGCGCGACATTCCGTGGGATATGCTGATGCTGTTTGTAGGTGCACTTGCTTTAGGAACCGCTCTGACTAATACCGGAGCCGGTGATATGATCGGAAATGCCCTTGCATCAGCAGTTGGCGGAACCCACAACAATTATGTACTGGGTGCATTGTTCTTTTTGATTCCGTTTGCACTTACACAGTTTATGTTAAACCGTTCTGTATCTGCAGTATTTGTGCCGATCTGCCTTCTTACCTGTTCTGCACTGGGGGCAAACCCAACTGGACTGGTGCTGTTAGTCAATGCAGGTTCTCTGACTGCATTTTTAACACCTATGGCAACTCCTGCTGTGCCAATGTGTATGGCAGATGGCGGTTATGACTTACGGGCTATTTTTAAGAGCGGTGCGTTGATCACATTGATCTTGCCATTTATCTACATCTTTTACACTATGACAGTATTTCCTGCATTTTAAAGAAAAGAAGGAGTTGAGGGGAGTATGACGCAGGAAGAAAAGATTGCAATTGCAGATATGGTACGCAGTAGGGATCGCTTTGGTCCGGTCAGTCCACAAGAACTTGCGGCACTGCCGGGAAAAGAGCAGGAACTCTGGATCCATACAAAAAGTGGAAAATCTGTGCATATTTTTGAAGAACGTCCAAACCATTTAACAGAACAGGCTGCATTGCTGTTAAATTTTCACGGCGGTGGATTTTTGAAGGGGCGTACAGACCGTGACCGCAGATACTGTTGTGCGGTTATGGAGCAGTTAAATTGTCTGGTATGGGATGTTGATTACAGTCTTGCACCAGAGGCTCCATTTCCTTGTGCAGCAGAAGAAGCCTATGAGGTCGTAAGTTACGCCTTTGAGCATGCACAGAAACTTGGGATAGACCAGAAAAAGATCATTCTGGCCGGACACAGTGCGGGCGGAAATCTGGTGGCATCTGTTCTGATCAAAAATGCGGAAACGAAAGAATTGCATCCATGTTGTGCGTTGATGGAATACTTTCCAACAGACAATACGATAGATCCGGTAGAAAGACTGTCAGAAGAACTGAAAAAAGATCCATTTTGGGTGAAACGCGCAGAAACAGAAAAAATGTATACGGATTTTTATGTAGGAGATGCAGATGCATCGGATCCGTTGTGTTCACCGGCATTTGCCAAAGATCAGGTGCTGGCTGCATTTCCGGACTGTCTGATCATATCAGCTGGGGAAGACAGCCTCAGGGATGATACAGAAGCATTCGGAATGCGTCTGGCAAAGGCTGGAGTCTGCGTGACCATGCAGCGGATCATGGAAGCAATGCATGGATTTACCACAAACCGGACCCCAGGCTGGGAACGGGCACTGGATCGCCAGTATAAGTTCTTTCAGGAACATGTAAGATAAAAGAGAAAGATATACAAGGAGTAAGAGAATGAAGATCACAGATGTAAAACTGCGTTTCATAAAGCATTACCTGTTTGTACAGATATATACCGATGCCGGGATCACCGGCCTTGGTGAGGCTGGAAACTGGGGGTATTTACAGGCCACAGCAGCAGCTATTGGAAAATTTGCAGATTATCTGATCGGAAAAGATCCGTTCCGTATCGAGGATTTTAACCAGAATTTCCTGCGTTCCGTGTATTTCCGCGGTTCTGTTATCATGAGCGCTATTTCTGCTATTGATATTGCACTGTGGGATATTAAGGGTAAGGCACTTGGAGTTCCGGTCTATGAGCTTTTAGGCGGAAAAACCCGTGAAAAAGTGCGTGTTTATGCATCTGTTATGCATCTTACAGAGGATAATAATGAACTTGCAAAGCAGTATCAGCAGTTACAGGAAATGGGCTTTACAGCAGCAAAGATCTTCTGCAATGGTCCTGTAAGCGCGCCAGATGGAAAAGGAGAGTTTTATTCCAGCCGTATTGAACGTGAGGTGGAAAAAGTATGTGTCTGCCGTGAAGCAGTTGGAAATGACTTTGACTTTGTCCTGGAAGTACACAGAGGCATGACACTGCCGGAGGCGGTTGCATTTGGCCGGGCAGTAGAGCCTTACAGACCAATGATCTTAGAAGACCCGGTTCCGCCGGATAATGTAGATACTATGGCAGAGGTCGCATCCAAAGTGGGTGTTCCTATTGCTACAGGAGAGCGTTTTATCGATCTGCGTGAGTTTGAGGTCCTGCTGGCACGCCACGCATGTCAGTATGTCCGCCCGGATGTATGTGCAGTAGGCGGTATCACCACCAGCAAGAAAATCTGCGCACTGGCAGAGGCACATGATGTCCTTGTGATCCCTCATAATCCATTAGGACCTGTGTCCACAGCTGCCTGCCTGCAGATCTGCGCGTCCATTCCAAACCTTGGCATCCAAGAACTGCCAGGTTTCTGTTTAAACGGTGCAGAAGATAAGATGGTAAAAGAGCCACTGTGCTTTGAGAATGGCTGTATGCTGATCCCAGAGGCACCTGGTATTGGTGTAGAACTGGCAGATGACGCAGAAGAACTGTATCCGGCTAATGAGCGTGGCAGCAATGCAGCCCGCAGAGCTTTTGATGGTTCAGTAAAGGATTGGTAATAAGATAATATTGATATATAAAAATACGGCTGCAATGAGGATTTTTCTCTTGCAGCCGTTTTGTTTCTATTTTGTATTTGATGATCTTGTGTCGTTACACCTACCTGTCTTCTATACAGGTAGTTCTTCAATGGTCCGTATCCTCATAAGCCCCATCCCAGACGATCCGCCTGTAATTTTCTTTATCCGTATCCCCTTCTGTGGAGAAGAACAGCAGTCTGGAATCTTTATCTATGTGAAGTTCTTTTTTCAATTGCTCAAACTGTTTCTTTCTTAAGATCTCCATTGCAAATCCAAAAGTTGCAGCGCCGCTTTCACCGGAGATAACAGCGGCATCACCGGGAAGTGGATTTCCAAGGACGCGCATACCGGTGGCAGCTGCAGCATCAGACATGGAAACAAAATGGTCTGCATAGGCAGATAATACATTCCATCCAATGGTGCATGGGACACCGCAGGCAAGACCAGCCATGATAGTGGAAAGATCGCCGTCTACAGTGTGGAGTTTGCCATCATCAGCTTTGGCAGTGCGGTAAATACAGTCGGCCTGGTCTGGCTCTATGATGATAATTACCGGTTTGCCACTATCTTTGTAATAATCAGCGAAAAATCCAGTGAGAGCTCCGGACATGGCACCTACGCCTGCCTGGAGGAAAATGTGGGTCGGTTTTACCTCTTCTAACTGTTTAACGGCTTCTAATGCCATGGTAGTATATCCTTCCATGATCCAGCGTGGAATGGTCTCATAGCCTTCCCATGCAGTATCCTGGACCAGTACCCAGCCGTATTTTTTCTCACATTCTGCAGCATAAGCAACAGTCTGGTCATAGTTCATATCTGTAATAGAAGCTTCGGCTCCCAGCTTGCGAATATTTTTCAGGCGCTCCGGCGCACTGCCTTTTGGCATGTATACAACGGCTTTTTGTCCAAGAATGTGGGCAGTCCAGGCAATACCTCTGCCGTGGTTTCCGTCTGTAGCTGTTACAAAAGTAATATCTCCCAGTTTTTCTTTTATTTCCGGGCTTGTGATCTTTTCGTAAGAAAGTTCGTCAATATCCATTCCTAGTTTATCAGCAATATAACGGCCGATACAGTAACTTCCCCCAAGGCCCTTAAATGCATTAAGGCCAAAGCGTTTACTTTCATCTTTTACATACAATCCGGCTACACCAAGGGCATCTGCAAGGTGGGAAAGGCTTACAAGAGGTGTTTTTTCATATCCTGGAAAGCTTTCGTGAAAATGGGCTGCTTTTTCAGCCTCAGCTTTGCCAAAAGTCAGTAAAAGAGATGGATCTTTGTGGGAATGTGTGCATTGTGTTATGTGGATCTGTGTTGTCATAGGATCATACCTCCCTAAAAATATTGGGCTGCAGGACGCAGCCCATGATCATGTTGTTATTTACGCCCATCCTACGCTGCCAAGAATGAACAGCAGGACAAACTCTACAATATAGAAAATGATAACTAACGGGATCACCCATTTAGCCCATTTTCCATAGGAAACCTTTGCAAGAGCAATACCAGCTAAAGTAACACCATTAAACGGACTTAAAATATTCATCATTCCATCACCCACCTGGAATGCCTGAACAGCCAGCTGCGGGGAAATAGAAAGAGTTTCAGCCATTGGTTTGATGATGGGGATCAAAGCAGCTGCCTTTGCGGAAGCAGATGGAACAATAAAGTTGATAGCGGCGATAACGGATGCAATGCCGATGGTAGAAAAACCGGAACTGAGATCCTTTAACGGCATGCTCAGGTAATAGGTAATGGTAGCCATGATCTGTCCATTTTTCATGATCAGGGACATAACGCCTGCAAGACCAAGAAGAACGCAAAGGAAAGACATGTCTTTTGTACCATTTTCAAAGGCTTTTCCGATCTCATCAAAGGATTCTTTGTTTAAAAGGCCGCAGATAATGGAAATTGGCAGCATAACAGTAGGAAGGGCGCCAACTCCAAAGCCTTTCTGGAGCATGAGATACAGGTAAATGGCATACTGGGCAAAAAACAGGATGATGATAAGAACATCTTTTATATCCAGAGATGCTTCCTGGATATGTACATTCTGACCTTCAAATTCTTTGGTCCAGTCCGTATCTGCGTAGACGGAGGCAGAAGAATCTTTTTCAATCTTTTTTGCATAACGCAGTACAAAAACAGAACCAATGGCTCCGCAGATCAGCAGGTTCACAGTGCGGACAGCAAAACCGGAATACATAGGAACGCCGATCATCATCTGTGCAACATAACAGGAAGTAGGAGCGGTTGCCCAGCCTACTAAAGAGGCCAGCACGGTCATTCCGGCAGCTGCCATATTATCAAGCTTCAGCTTTTTGGCAACTAAAATACCTAAGGGGAAGAGAGGCACAGAAGCCTCGATATTGAAACCACCTATAATGGTGATCAGCATAAAGATAAAAGGAACTAAAACGGTGCTTCCTTTATCCTGCAGTTTGTACAGAGCATAATCCACCAGACGATCAATTGCTTTTGTGCCAAGGATGATCGCCATGCATCCGCCGGTTACCAGTAAAAGGGCAATAACAGTTGATGCATTTACGATACCGTCTACGATCAGCATAAGGGATGCGATCAGGCTTACAGGTGTGCGGTCAACGGGCTGGTACTGCTGTATTCCGTTTATTTCTACGTATTCTCCCGCAGGAAGAATGTAAGTCATACAGGACATAAAGATAATAAGACCTAACATCATAAAAAGCAGATGAGGCATTTTGAAATGGATCTTTTTTGACATTTTTGTAACCCTCCTGAATGTACATTATTGCAATATAAATAACATTATTTTCCAATCTGGTCTGCCACTGCCTGTGCGAATACAGCACTGGCCAGATAGAGAACCGAATCATCAATGGAAAAACGGCTATTGTGGTGTGGATATTCCTTTCCGTCATCGGAAGGAATGGAATTATACAGAAACGCATAACAGCCAGGCACTTCTGTAAAGAAGTAGGAAGAATCTTCTCCGCCCATGGATGAATGCTCCAGTTCCAGGATATCCTCTGCCGGGAAAACCTTTTTTGCTGCTGTAATGAAATCAGCAGTTACAGCTGGATCGTTGATTACCGGAGGACAACCTGTAGGAACCTTCATTTCGGCGGTTGCGCTATACATGGCAGCACAGTTTTTTGCTATTTCTTCCATACGTTTTAACAGGTGGCTGCGAACTTCTAAACTCTGGGTGCGCAGACCGCCAACAATGGTTGCTGAATCCGGGATAATGTTATAAGCTCCGTTTCCGGCGGTAATGCCGGTAATAGTTAAAACAGCCGGTACATTATAGATAGATTCTCTGGATACCAGACCCTGAAGACTGTTTATGATTTCTGCTGCGATCAAAATCGGGTTAATAGCCAGAAATGGAGTGGAAGCATGGCCGCCTTTTCCGTGAATGTGGATCTCAAAACAGTCGCTGGAAGCGAAAACAGCACCGGTTTTCCAGAAAAGCTGTCCAGATTTAGTGCCATGCTGAACAATGCTTCCTACGTGAAGAGCATAGATACGGTCTACGTGAGGATCGTCCAGAACACCATCGTTCAGCATAGCTTTTGCGCCGGATAATCCTTCTTCATCTGGCTGAAAGATCAGTTTGACAGTTCCCTGCAGTTTATCCTCCATTCTTTTTAAGATCTTTGCAGCACCAAGAAGAGCCGCTGCATGGGCATCATGGCCGCAGGCATGCATTTTGCCGTTGGTGGATGCATAATCTGATTTATTTTCCTCTTTTACATCCAGAGCATCAATATCAGCTCTTAAAGCGATCACCGGGGCTTTTCCTGAACCGATCAGTGCGGTGATCCCGGAATGATCTCTATAACTTTTCCATGGAATGCTCATCTGATCCAGACAATTGCAGATATAAGCGGCTGTCTGAGGACAGAGAAGGCCTGATTCCGGGATCTGGTGGAGGTCACGGCGCCATTTTATGATCTGTTCACTTAAATTTTCTGCCTGTTCTTTTATCGTCATAACGTATCATCCTCCTGGTTTTATTGATCTGAAATATGGATTCTCATGTGCACTGAGAGTATCTACATTATAAAAACAGAAGTGATCATATTCTATCAATATCAGCACGAATTCTATCAGAAAACACAGTTTGACCACAATTTTATCACATTTATCCTCTATGATTGGTTGCTGCAAAGGAGAGTAAAGCGATGAAAAAAGAACTGATACTGACAGCGATTTTAGCGGCTGTGGCAGCAACTGGATGCAGCAGCAGCCAGGCACCTGTACAGACGCAGACACAGGCAGAAACAACAGAAAAAACAGAGGAATCCGTAAAGGGAGAGCCTCTTGAAGATCAGAAAGGCGACAAAGGGGATAAGCCATTTTATGAAGGAATGGGAATGGCACAGACTCCGGATGTTTCTGAACTTCTTACAGGAAGCATGGATCTGGCTGATTATAAAGATAAATGGGTCTACAATGAGGAATATGACTGTTACAGTCTGGAATACGTGGTTTACTGCGAAAATCCCGCTGATCCGGTAAAGGAATGTATGAACATCTATGTGCCGGCCGCTTATATGAATGCAGACGGTACCATTAATGAGACCGGTGAGATCAATGGCTACACAGCCCAGACAGCGCCTATTATCTATAAAAATGGTGTTGGCGGCTATGCAGAAGCAGATGCTTCCAAGATCTCTGACAAAACATACGAGTATCTGGAGCAGGGCTATGTTTTCGTATCACCAGCCAGCAGAGGAAAGGAAACACAGGCAGAGGACGGAACTTATATTGGAAAATCTCCTGCAGGTCTGGTGGATTTAAAGGCTGGTGTGCGTTTCTTAAAGGCAAATGATGAGGTAATGGCAGGAGATGCCAACAAGATCATCTCTATTGGAACCAGCGCAGGGGGAGCTATGAGCGCTCTTCTTGGAACCACAGGAAACAGTGAAGATTACAGAGTTTATCTGGAAGAGATCGGTGCAATCATGGATTCCACCGATGATGTGTACGCAGCACAGGCTTATTGCCCCATCACAGATCTGGATCATGCAGATCTGGCCTATGAATGGATGTATGCAGATATCCAGGATTACAGCAATGACATGACCGGGGAAACAGGAACTTCTTCTGATTTTGAGCAGGCACTGTCAAAGGAAATGGCTTCTGCCTACGCAGCTTACATTAACGGACTGGGACTGAAAGACCCGAAAACCGGGGAACCGCTGACTTTAAGTGATGACGGAAAAAGCGGCAGTTTCTATGATTACATGGTAAGTCAGACAGAAGATGCAGCAACCACCTATCTTACAGGACTGGAAGACGGAAGTCTGGGAGTTACTTATTCACTGGATGATTATTTAAAGGGAAATTATACAACTTCCGGCAAAGGTCCAAAAGGAAGAGGAACAGAAGTTGCCGGAACCGATCTTACCAGCTATCTGAAATGGGACGGAAAGACTGCAAAGATCACAGATTATGATATGTATTTGTCTACTTCCAACCCAAGGATGAAGAAGGTCATGGCTTTTGATAACCTGGAAATGACCGATAATTCCGCGGAAAATATGGAATTTGGCGATGAGACCAACCGGTATAAGCATTTTGATCCTTATATTGCGGATATTCTGGAAACTTTAAAAGAGCAGTTCCCAGATGAGTATGAGACTTACATGGAAGCCTACGGCAATGTTTCCAGTGATAAAGAAGTGGCAGAGAGCAGAGCACTGTTTAATCCCATGAATTATATTGGAACCGATAAGCAGGCAGATACTGCAGACCATATCCGTATCCGGGTAGGAACAGAAGATGGAAATACCTCTCTTTCTGTATCCGCAGTTCTGGCCCTTGCTTTGGAAAATAAGACAGATGCAGATGTAGACTATGCATTAGTCTGGGCACAGCCTCATGGGGATGCAGATTATGAGGGAGAACTGATCTCCTGGATCGACAGTATCTGTAAATAAATATTTTTGCATATTAAAAAGTCTGATTTAGAATTTTAACCACATGGTCCAGATGGAAGCGTATGTTTTCCATCTGGACTTTTTTTTATATTGTGTTATATAATGGGGCAAGTGACTGTTTTGCAAAAGAGGTAATATTTATGTATCATGATCTTACAAAGGGGAACATTTCCCGTTCCCTTCTTTTATTTGCTCTGCCCATGATGGCAGGAAACCTGCTTCAGCAGTTTTATAACATTGCAGACACTTTGATCGTAGGACGGGTGCTGGGAAGAGATGCGCTGGCGGCAGTTGGTTCTGCTTATACGCTGATGACCTTTCTTACGTCTATTTTTCTGGGCTTAAGCTTAGGTTCCGGGGCACTGTTTTCTATTTACAAGGGCAGAGGGGATGAAAAAACATTAAAATCCTCTGTGTTTCATGCCTTTGTGCTGATCATGGCAGTAACAGTAGTACTTAATGTTCTGGTTTATCTGGGACTGGACGGTATTCTGGCATTTTTAAAAGTACCGGAAGAAGTATGGCAGGGAATGCGCCAGTATCTGCTGATCATCTTTGCGGGCCTGATCGCAACGTCCCTTTATAACTTCTTTGCCTGTCTGCTGCGGGCAATGGGAAATTCTACAGTGCCGCTGGTGTTTTTAGCAGTTTCTACGGTTATTAACATTGTACTGGACCTGCTGTTTGTAGCAGTGTGGTCTATGGGGATCGGCGGTGCAGCACTGGCTACCATTATCGCACAGTATATTTCAGGGCTTGGTATCACCATCTTCGCCCTTCGCTGCTGTCCACAGGTGATTCCAAAGAAAAGTGAGCTTAAATGGAATAGCGGCATTTTAAAAGAGATCGTTAACCTGTCTTCCATGACCTGTATCCAGCAGTCGGTAATGAATTTTGGTATCCTTATGGTCCAGGGACTTGTAAACAGCTTTGGCCCGGTGGTCATGGCTGCTTTTGCGGCAGCGGTGAAGATCGACTCCTTTGCCTATCTGCCGGTTCAGGATTTTGGCAATGCT
The DNA here is from genome assembly GCA_050872205.1 of Enterocloster sp. GTDB lineage: Bacteria > Bacillota > Clostridia > Lachnospirales > Lachnospiraceae > Enterocloster. Next base: position 16,936 of record JBNMGK010000002.1, on the reverse strand, counting down.
TATTCTACCTTTATTGCACAGAACTATGGAGCGGGAAACAGAGAGCGTATAAAAAAAGGAACCAAACAGGCCTTTGCATTAAGCATTTTGTTTTGTATCTTTATCTCTGCTCTTGTATTTATCTTTGCAGGACAGTTAATGGGTATCTTCGTAAGCAAGGCAGAAACAGAGGTCATTGCCTGCGGCATGAAATATCTGCGGGTTGAAGGCGCATTTTACTGGGGAATCGGCTGTCTGTTTTTGTTCTACGGTTATTACCGGGCTGTAAAACGGGCGGGAATGTCTGTAGTACTTACTGTTATTTCTTTAGGAATGCGTGTACTTTTAGCTTATGTGCTGTCTGTGAAGGTAGGAGAAGTAGGTATATGGGCAGCGATCCCTATTGGATGGGTATTGGCAGATATCACAGGACTGGTTTGTATGGTGAAGTCAAAGGAATAACTTTATGGGAAAGAAAATACAGGGAGTGTCCATGCTCCCCTTTGGACTGATCGCCGGTTTTGCCGGTGAAAAAGAAATTCGCATCATAGAGCTTGCGGAAAACGGTTTTACATTCCGCACAGCAGAGAAAATAGCAGACCCGGAATTGTTTCGAGTCTGCTTTTATCATTATCCGAAACTGGAGTATGAGCAGGTAGAGCTGCATTCTTATACACTGGAATGCAGTGGGGAATATGAATTTTATTATGAGTATTCTCTATATCTGGATAATGTGGATGATAATGAGAATACAGAATTTATAGAATACCGTAAACAGGTACAGTATCTCTTAGGATGGTATGACCGGTATATCAGGATAAAGTTACAGGGAGACAGTGAAGAACTGGCAAGCTCTATGACAGAGTATCCGGAAAGAGGGGATGTGGTCACTGCCGGGAGCTTTGAAGAGCAGAAGAAGGTCTGGTTTTCCAGGAAAGAAAACCGCATGTGTGAAAAAAAGGCAGAAGCGGAAAAGAAAACAGTACTGGAAGAAAAAAGAAAATTGGGAGCTGGACAGGAAAGCCAGGGGTTTGAGTATGCTCTGGAACTGGATAATCCCTGGCTTTACGAAGAATATTTGTCCCGGGATCTTACAGCTTTCATGGAGAATTACTGGAAGCGAAATCATCTGTCTGGACACTGGCTTTCTGACTGCCGTCTGCAGCGGCTTTACATTGGAAATGCTTTCTGCCATTTGCTTTTTCCTGAGGAAGACCAGCTGTTTCTGCTTCTTGAAAAAGCCAGAAAAGACGGTTTGCAGGTAACTTTAACATTTTCCTATATCCGAGAATTTATGTTAGAAAACACAGGACAGCTGTTGGAAAAGCTGGAAAAATGGAGCGAAGAAAATAAGGTTACTTTGGAAATACAGGTAAATGACTGGGCAATGGCAGAGATGTTAAAGGGAAAATCTTTGCTTGTTCCAGTACTTGGAATTTTATTAAATAAGCGGCGGAAAGACCCGAGACTGCACTATAAAACAGAAACAATGGCGCGGATCGGGGCAGAGGCGGAAAGGGAGTTTCTTGAAGAAAACAGCTTAAATGCTGACTTTTACAGGGAATATCTGGAAAAAGAATATGGCATTGCAAGATATGAGTGGGAAAGCTGTGGCTATGATATGGCTTTGCCGACAGGAAAAAACAGCCTGCATCTGCCCTTTTACCAGACCAATACATCCCAGTACTGTACACTGTATGCAAAGTGTACCACAGGAGAGCGGGGAAAGCAGAAGCTGGCAGAGGAATGTCCGAATTTTTGTAAAGACTATGCGTTTTTGTACCCGGATCATTTAAAAATGATCGGCAGATATAATTCTTTGTTCGGGCTGGATGATCGTATTTTTGAGAATGCTTCTGAATCTGGAACAGAAAGCGAACTGAGAAGGGAAGAAACACTGAAAAAGTGGAAAAAAGCGGGCGTAGACCGGTTGGTTGTAAACCTGTTGGATCCAGGTGAGAAAAGATAGAAAATAAAACTATATGATCAGGAAAGGGGTGAAAAGTACAGATGAAGATCGTAGCAGGATTCGGTTCTATTGATGAATATATCCCTTATGTAAAAGCCGGAGCAGATGAATTTTTCTGCGGCTATGTTCCTTATTCATGGACAGAAAAGTATGGGACGCTTCTGCCACTTAACCGCAGGGAAGTTCTTTGCTCCAACGTACAGCTGGGGGCCTTCAGTGAGCTGGAAATACTGGCAGCTATGATAAAAAAGTATAAAAAGCAGGTGCATCTGACCTTTAATTCCCTGTACTATATCCCAGAACAATACCCGGAACTTGCTAATATCATTATACGGTGTATGTCCATTGGATTTCAAAGCTTTATTATCGCTGATCCGGCGCTGTTTTTATACCTGCGACAGCAAAAAATCAACTGTGATATTCATTTAAGCGGTGAAACAGCAGAGGTAAACAGTGAAATGCTAAAGTCTTTTGAAAAACGGAATCCGAAGCGTCTGATCTTTCACAGAAAAAACAGTATAGAAGATATGAGATCCATTATCAGCAAAGCAGGACAGACCACAGAATTTGAAGCCTTTGCATTAAATGAAATGTGCCAGTTTACCGGTGCATTCTGCAATTCTCTCCACTGCGATGAAATGTGCCACCTTTGTCTGGTTCCCTACGAACTGGGGCAGATCGGAGAATGTGTATCAGCAGAAAACAGATTGAAAACAAGTGCATTGCCAGTGAAACTCCAGGAAAATGAAATGAAAAACATTGGATCAGCAAAAAATGTGGATGAACCAGAAGATGACAGCTATCTTTGTGGACAGACTGGCTGTGGTCTCTGCGCTTTATACCAGTTAGAAAAAGCAGGTGTTACTCATTTGAAACTGGTAGGAAGAGGCAATTACACAGATTATATGGAGCGTGACATCAGGAATCTTCGACAGGCACTGGAAATATTAAAAGATGTCCTGAATATGGAAAAAACTGGAAACATTCCAGCCGGATTAAAAGGGGAAGAAACATATATCTCTCAAATGAAAAAAGAGCTGTTTGGTCCAGTTGGAAGATGCAGCGGGATGTGTTATTATATGAATGTGCTATCCTTTTGCCAAAGCAACAGAAGTGATGAACATATAAAATGGAGGAAATGATCATGCGCTATGCTTATGTAGGATGCCGGACAACGAAAGAGAGAAATGCCCGGGGAGAAGGTCTTAAAACTTATGAAATCCAGCCGGATGGCAGCTGGAAATGCCTGCAGTGTCTGGAAACAGAGCCAAACCCGTCTTTTCAGACTCTGGACGGCAAAGGAAAATATCTTTACAGTGTTCACGGGGATATTACGAAGGTTTCCAGTTACCGTATTTTAGAAGATCATACATTAGAGCATATAAATACCATTGATATTGGCGGCAGAAATCCTGTGGATATAACAGTGGATCGTGACAATAAACATGTGATCGTTGCTACTTTACAGGGGGGTACCATTTACACCATTGACCGGAAGGATGATGGTTCCCTGGGAGAAGTGATTGCAGAATTTACCTATGAGGGCAAGGAACCGGGGAAGGTATCAACCATTCATCAGTGTCTTTGGGATAAAAAGAAGAACTTTTTATTTGCCTGCGCCCAGAGCCGTGTAAATGGTTATGGACAGATGCGGGCTTTGCGTTATGATCATGAGACCGGACAGTTCACCCAGACGGCCCAGTTTTTATCCAGAACATGGGATGAGCCCCGTCACGCAGCAGTGCACCCAAATAACCGCTGGGTGTATATGTGTGAGGAGAAGGGGAATAAGGTCCTTTTCTTCCGTTTTGATGATGAAAATGGTACCTTTGAGGCATTGCAGGAGCTGACCACTGTGCCGGAAACAGTGACTGGATATTCCGATGCCAGCGAGGTCATGGTTGACCCTTCAGGCAAATTTGTTCTGGTATCTAACCGTTATACAGACAGTATTGCAGTCTACCGTATCGACCCGCTGACCGGTTATATGCGAAACGCAGGCTTTTATCCATGCTTAGGAAAAACACCACGGTTCTTCTGTTTTGGAGACAATGGAAAGTGCTACGTTGCTAATGAGGACAGTGATACCATTATAGAATTTGATTTTGACAATATGACCGGGGCACTGATCCCAACATTGAATATTGTGCATACCGGCAGCCCGGTGTGTATTCTGTTTGCAGATTAAACAAAAACTCCCCCTGTATTTTTGACGTACAGAGGGAGCTTTTATATTACATCAGTTTCTTACCATCAGCAAAGGCATTTCCAACAACATTACCTAAAACAACATACTTATTGTTAAATGGGTCAAATGTGATCGGCTGTGCTTTTGCGATGTCAACATTTCCATTTTCATCTAATACTTTTTCATCAACACTGACATTAACGATCTCACCTACCAGACGGCAGGTTTTAGCATCATAGCTTTTCAGTCTGCATTCTACAGCAATTGCCAGTTCTTCAATAAGGGGAGCATCAACAAACTCCGATTTTACAGCATGGAAACCGGCTTTTTCAAATTTATCAGGTACTTTGTTTGCAGAAATAATGCCAACGTAGTCGCAGGCAGCCATATGAGGCGCATCTGCCATGCTTACAGTAAAAGCTTTGCGGGCTAAAAGGTTCTTTGTGGTTTTGTGGCCTTCGCTGATGCACATGGAAAGCTCATTTCCTTCACTGATGCCGCCCCAGGCTGCGTTCATCACATCTGGAGTGCCGTTTTCATCGTAAGTTGCGATCATAAATACTGGCTGTGGATAGGTGTATGGTTTTGCTCCAAAATTCTTTCTCATGATAAAAATCCTCCGTTTATAAATGGTAAATAAATTGAAGTTTCCTTATTCCCAGGTAAGTTTCCCGGTCTTTACTGCTTCCTGATAGCGGGAGATCTTGAAATCAAGCCGCTTGATGGTGCTTTCAATCTGTGCTTTCTGCTCTAATAAGGTTTCCATCTGCTCTTTTAAAAGAAGCATTCTGGCTTCGATAGTGGAATCTCCCTGCTGGCACAGTTTTACATATTCGATCATGGCTTCTACAGGAAGTCCGGCGCCACGCATACACAGGGCCAGTTCTACCCAGCCAAGGTCGGATTCACCATAATCGCGGATGCCCCCGGCAGTCCGGGTCACAGGCGGGATCATTCCCACACGCTCGTAGTAGCGGAGAGTATCACTGGAAATATTGTATTTCTGGCTTACTTCTTTGATGGTCACGGTTTCACACTCCTTTTTATAAAAGTTTAGTTTTTGCGTCTGAAAACAGTATACAACTTGAAGTAAACTCCAAGTCAAGGCATACAGGCAAAGTGTAACGTTCATTTCCGCAAAGCAGAGGCAGAATTACTTCTTAGGCTGATAGCGTATATCAGACACTGTATACACAGTGATAAATGCATGTGGATCTTCCCGGTTAATATAATTCATCAGTTTCTGGTACTCTGATTTATCTACAATAGTAATGATCTCATTGCGCTTTTCCATATTGTAGGCTCCAATGGATTCATAGATGGTAGCGCCGCTGTGCAGGTCATTGATGAGAAACTGGCGCAGTTCTTCTTCTTTTTTTGTGATAATGCAGACACGCCGCTTTACATTGTGGTTAAAGATAAAATGATCCAGGATGATGCCATTAAAATAGGTGCCCAGAATACTTAAAACAACGGTTTTTTTATCGTATACCAAAGCAGCAGAAAGGGCAACACACATGCCGGATAAGGACATGGCTTTTCCAAGGTCCATGTGCAGGTATTTGTTCATGATCTTGGCAACGATATCCAGACCACCGGAAGAAGCATTTCGGTTAAACAGGATGCTTAAACCGATGCTGACTGTTAAAATATAGCATAAAACATCCAGTTCCTGACTGTCCGTTAGTGAGCCGATATTTGGAAAGATCTTTTCAAAAAGGGCCAGAAAAAGAGGAAGTACAATGCTGGTATATACTGTTTTAGCCCCGAATTCCTTTCCACAGGTAAAAAAGCCGATGATCAGCAAAAGCACGTTTAAGATCATGGTAATAGCAGAAAGGGGCAGTGGAACAAAGTTAGATAAGATAATACCAAGACCGGAGATACTGCTTACGGAAGCATGGCTTGGCAAAAGAAAGAAGTACACAGCTGCGGCTACGATTGCCATAGCTGCTGTAAGGATCAGCGTTTCTTTGATCAGTTCTGTAACATGGTTGTTTGAACGGTTCATGACACACCTCTGTAGATTTGTATTTTCCTGTTTATTCTAGCATAGCTTGATTATTTTAGAAAGCAGAGCTATACTTTTTACAAAATGGATCTTATGAAATACTGTGTGGAAAAGAGGAATATAAATGAACATTCAGGTAAGAGAATATATAGAAAAAGATCTTCCAGATATGATTCGCATCTGGAACGAAGTAGTAGAAGATGGCGTGGCATTTCCACAGGAAGAATTTCTTACAGAAGAGACAGGAAAAAGCTTTTTTGCAGAGCAGACATACACAGCAGTGGCAGAGGATGCAGAAACAGGAAAAGTATACGGTCTTTACATTCTTCATCCCAACAATATCGGCCGCTGTGGACACATCTGCAATGCCAGCTACGCAGTAAGCCGTGATTCAAGAGGACTTCATATTGGTGAAAAACTGGTAAGCGACTGCCTGAAGCAGGGAAAGGAACATGGCTTTGGCGTGCTTCAGTTTAATGCGGTAGTTGCAACCAATATCCATGCAAGACATTTATATGAACGTCTGGGATTTGTCCAGTTAGGTGTGATCCCCAAGGGATTTCGCATGAAAGATGGACATTTTGAAGATATTTGTCCATATTATCACGAATTATAATTTCCTGGTATACAAGAAGGCACATTCTTTTTTATAAGTTTTTAGGCAATAACAGGATTAGTAAAGAATAGCAGTCAGATGCACGATATCAAGTGGTCTGGCTGCTTTTTGTATTTCTTTTTACCTATAGGGGCAATAACTTTAAAGAAATTGTGGATCATTTTTTAAAGAATTATAATAAAAGTGGATAAATATTATCAAAACAAACAGTAATTTTATTGGGGGAATAAATATGGTACAGGTGATAGGGCAGAAAGTAATTTTCCATAAATCAGGCAATTTTACATTGGCTGCGGATAAAACAGAAACAGGCAAGGAAAAAACAATGACCTGGAAGATCTTAAAAGCTCATAACCACAGTAATACAATGGAAGATCTCCAGCTGGTCTTTGACGCTTTAGTATCACCAGATAACAATTATGTAAGCATCCTTCAGACTGTCAGAGCCAGCGGTTTAAAGAAATTTCCGGTTCCCTATGTATTGTCAAACTGCCACAACAGCCTTTGTGCGGTTGGCGGTACCATTAATGAAGACGATCATGTATTTGGGCTGGGAAATGCTGTAAAGTACGGCGGTATCTTTGTGCCGCCATATAAGGCAGTGATCCACCAGTATATGCGTGAAATGATGGCGGGCTGCGGGAAGATGATACTGGGCTCTGACAGCCATACCCGCTATGGTGTTCTGGGAACCATGGGAATTGGCGAAGGCGGCGGTGAGATCGCAAAGCAGCTTTTAAAGAAGACTTACGATATCCCGTATCCAAAGGTCATAGCAGTAAAACTGACTGGTACACCAAAGCCGGGAGTAGGACCTCAGGATGTGGCACTGGCCCTGATCGCGGCTACCTTTAAAAATGGTTTTAATAAAAATAAAGTTCTGGAATTTGTAGGAGACGGCATTGATAACCTGTCTGTGGAATACAGAATGGGTATCGATGTAATGACCACAGAAAGTGCAGCTCTTTCCAGCATCTGGTGCACCGATGAAAAAGTCCATGAATACTTAAAACTTCACGGAAGAGAAGATGAATACAAAGAAATGAAACCGGGAGCAGGGGCATGCTATGACAGCTTAATTGAGATGGACTTAAGTCAGGTAGAATGTATGATCGCTCTTCCCTATCATCCAAGCAATGCAGTTCCTATCTCTTATTTTAAAGAGCATATGGAAGAGCTGTTAAAAGAGGTGGAAGAAGAAGGCCAGAAGATAAAAGGAGATAATGGAAAGCCATTTTCAATCCTGTCCCATATCCATAACGGCGGTTTTTATGTGGATCAGGCACTGGTCAGTGGCTGCAGCGGTGGTATGTTTGAAAATATTTCCGCTGTGGCAGATATTTTAAATGGCTATTCCATTTCCGGAAACCAGTGCAGCCTGGGCGTAAATCCGTCCAGTATGCCCATTATGGCAGAAATGGTGGATCAGGGGCTGACAAAAAGGCTGATGTTAAGCGGTGTTACCATTCGTCCGGCTATCTGTGGCCCCTGCTTTGGAGTAACAGATGTACCGGCCGATAATCAGGTAAGCATCCGCCACACCACCAGAAATTATCCAAACAGAGAAGGCTCCAAGCCGGCAAAAGGCCAGATGGCAGCCGTTTTTCTTATGGATGCCCGTTCCATTGCAGCAACGGTGGAAAATGGCGGAAGATTGACGGCAGCTACCGAACTGGAGGTAGAATACACAGACAGGAAAGCTGGTTTTGACTGTTCTATTTATGAAAAACAGATTTACAACAATTACGGCAAAGAAAAGCGGTCAACAGAATTAAAAATGGGACCCAATATTGCAGACTGGCCGGAAATGTTTCCTCTTAAGAAACATCTGCTTTTAAAGACTGTTGGCGTGTATGAAGGCTCTCTTACAACAGATGAGCTGGTACCTTCAGGAGATGCTTCTTCCTACCGCTCCAATCCGGAAAAACTGGCAGAATTTACTCTCTGCAGCAGGGATCCGGAGTATGTAAAGCGGGCCATGGCAGTACGGGAAGCGGCAAGACAGCAGGAAAACGGACAGAAACTTTCTGACCAGGAAATGACCTATCTGCTGGATCAGATCGCTGCAAAATACGGTGCAGATCCAAAAGAGATCTCCATAGGAAGCCTTCTTGCAGGAGAAAAAGTAGGAGACGGCTCTTCCAGAGAGCAGGCAGCCAGCAGCCAGAAGGTGTTAGGCGGTGTGGCAAACCTGGCAGAAGAATACTCAACAAAACGATACCGCTCTAATCTGATCAACTGGGGCATACTGCCACTGATCACAAAAGAGCCTCTGGCGGTGAAAAACGGGGATGTTGTCCTGGTCCAGGATATTGAAACTGTTCTTAAAGAGGGCAAAGAAGAACTGACCGCTTATCTGTTAGATGAAAAAACAGGCGAGACAAAAAAGGAGATCCCATGTTCCTTAGGACGTCTTACAGCAGAAGAACGCAGGATCCTCCTTGCAGGTTCCTTGATAAACCATTACAAATAAATTATACTATAACTAAATATGCAGAAAATGCAGTAAAAACATCCAAGCGGGGCACCTTCCGGTCTTTTTCTGACTTTTGCAGGGGAATGTTTCCTGAAATATGCCTTTCAGATCAAAAAAATGTATGAAGAAATGTCCATGGAATTCTGTGAATTGAATCAGATGAAAAGGGCGTTTTGCGTATTGGGGTAACAGAGCGGATGGGTTTCCTGCTTTTGCCTCAGGTCCTTGAGCGCTTTCGGAAAAAATATCCCAACATCCAGCTGGATATCGTGGAAAAAGGGGGAGTGGACCTGGTACCGGAAATTTATGCAAAGGCTTATGACTGCGGGGACCGTCTGCAGTATTACCGCATTGAAAACTGTCCGGTCACATGGAAGTGGGCCGTTGTATTCAGTTCAGACCCGCAAAATCAGACCCGGCCCTCAAAGGAACTTTATAAAATATTATCCCTCATTCACTTTCCAGTCTGACAGAAGCTTTAATTCGATCTTTGTTCCATTTGGAAGGGAGAACCAGTGGTCATTCATAGGGGTAACAGGATATGCTTTGATCTTTTCCATGATCTCTGGAACAGAGTCTACAGCAAGGGAAATATGGTCGTAGCCGTTTTCAGCAGAAACGGCTATTTCTGTTGTTTCGCATAACTGGATCCCTTCTTTGAACCAGCATTTGCGTCCCGGTTTTTCGCCGATCTCCCGCCACATATGCATATCAAAAACATCCTCAAAAAACTTCTGTGCTTCTTCATAATGAGCTGTACGGACAGCTGCATGATCGATCTTTGTCATAAAAATATCCTTTCTGGCTTCTTTTTCTTGGAAAAAGGGCCATAAAAATGTATGATTAAGGTAGTTACGATTATACAGTAATACTCTGGATGTGAAAAATAGTTTTTTTTAATAGGATATATAAGAAGAAAGAAATAAGCAAGGAGAAAGAACATGGAGATACGTCAGTTTACTTATGTGAATATGGTAGCAGAATGCGGCAGCATGACAAAGGCAGCAGCAAAGCTTTATATTACCCAGCCGGCTCTCAGCAACTATATCAGCAAACTGGAAGAGGAACTGGGCACCAGGCTCTTTGACCGTTCTGTTACACCGATGAAGCTGACCTTTGCAGGGGAAAAATATTTAGAGCATGCAAAGACCGTGATGCTGCAGATCGACAATATGGAGCGTGAAATCCGGGATATTACCAGCCACCAGAGTGGCCGCCTGCGCCTGGGCTTTCCAAATGAGCGCATTATCTACATGCTTCCGGCGCTGCTTCCTGTATTTCATGAAAAATATCCGGGAATCCGTATTGAAACCAATAATGCCCCTGGCGTGCGCCTGTTAGATTTTCTGGCAGCCGGTGATGTGGATTTTGTGTTTTTACCTGGCTGGGAGAAGCGAAAAGGGATCGTCAGTCATCCTATTTCCCAGGAAGAGCTGATTCTTGTGGCAAAAAAAGGGTATATTCCTGATGAATGTCTTTTAGATCCAAAGAAGCGCATTTTTGACTGGAATCACATTTCCGATTTTCCATTATTTACCTTAAAAAAGGGACATGCCCTGCGCAGCAGCCTGGATCTTCTATGTGAGCGAACTGGAAAAACACCCAATATTTACATGGAAACACACAGTAATATGCTTTCCTGCCGCCTGGCAGCCCAGGGACTGGGCGTGGCACTGGTGCCGGAAATAAGCATGGAAATATTAAAAAAGGACCTGGATGCAGAGTGGTATCATCTGTTAGAATGTCCGGTCACCTGGGATGTAAATATTTATTACAGAGAAGACGCTTACCTTGGCACCATGGAACGTGATCTGATCCAGATGGCAGAAGATGTATTTGGAAAACGCAAGCTGTGGAAAGGTGTCAGAAGCCAGTAAAAGAGCAAAAACAGTTCATGAAACAGATTCTCAATAAGAAAAAGTGATAGCCCCCATTCTATAAAAGGAATTTTACCAGAACCCCATATTTTTCTATAATGAAGGCACAAGTTAAGAGAGAAGAAAGGGGTTCAAAATGAAAGAAGAAAAAGGGTTTTTGTCCAACTTCAGGAAGATCGGGGGAATGGATCTGTGGATGTACGTAGTCTGTGCTGTCCTCATTGGCATTACAGTAGCTACAGGATCCATGAGTAACGACCTGATGGCTTACATCGCTATCTGCCTGGCAGTTTCCTTATTGCTTCACCGCATCGGAAAAGTGCTTCCTATCTGGAATACCTACATTGGCGGTGGCCTGTTAATGGTATTCTTTGGCGCAGCTATCATTAAGCAGTTCGGTTTGATGCCGGAAAGCTACATAACCATGATCAATGATGTGACCAATGAGTCCACTAACACATTGACCGTATTTATTGTATTCCTGATCATGGGATCTATTTTATCTTTAGACAGAGGAGTTTTACTTAGAAGCTTCGGCGGTTATATTCCGGCTATCCTTGGGGGCCTTGCGGGAGCGGCTGTTGCGGGAGCTGGCGTTGGTCTGATTTTTGGAGTCAGTCCTGTAGATGCCCTGATCCGTTACGTCCTTCCGATCATGGGCGGTGGAAACGGAGCCGGTGCAGTGCCGTTATCCCAGGTTTATGAGCAGGTAACTGGAAAGCCGGCTGCTGAGTATTATTCTTTTGCTATCATCATTCTTACCATTGCAAACCTGATGTGTATCGTAGCTGGCGGCCTTTTAAACCGTCTTGGAAAGGCAAGACCAGAACTGACTGGTGACGGAACCAACATTATGAAAGTGGACCAGAACCTGATCAAAGAAGATGTTACTTCTGACATTACCATGGATGATATTTTAGGAACTTTATTATTAGGCGGTGCCTGTTATGGCGTAGGCCGTCTGTTCAGCAAGGTTCTCCTTCCCACTGTCCTTGGCGCCCAGATCCACTCTTTTGCATATACCATTCTTTTTGTAGTTATTATTGCAGCTTTAGGTATCGTACCGAAAAATATCCGTGTAACAGCCAAGAAAGTACAGGAATTTATGACAGCTGTTGTAGCTATGATGACTATGGTGGGACTTGGATTTGATTTTAATCTGGGTGAGCTGGTCGCTGCCTGCAGCCCAAGCAACATTGCCATTGCTTTCTGCGTTGTGATCGGGGCTATCATCGGAAGCGCCCTGGTTGGAAAACTGGTTGGATTTTATCCAATTGATTCTGCTGTTACAGCCGGACTTTGCATGGCAAACAGAGGCGGCGCAGGAGATATTGCAGTTTTAACAGCAGCAGACCGTATGGGACTGATCAGTTATGCCCAGCTGTCCAGCCGTATTGGCGGCGGTATTGTTCTGATCATTGCGTCATTTGCGTTTTCTATACTTTTGAAATAATGTAATGAGTCCAAAAGAAAAACAAGCGACACAAAAGGTGGCATTTGTTTTTCTTGGACCATTAACGAACGAACCGCCTGCGTAGCAGGCAGTAGAGCACGTAAGTGCGTGTTCGTGAGTCTGAGCATTTAGGAGGTAAAACACAATGGGAAAATCACTTACAAGAAAAATCATCGAATCCCACTATGTATCCGGAAGCATGAAAGCCGGAGAAGAAGTTTTTATAAAAGTAGACCAGACACTGACACATGATATTAACGCAGTTATGACCTATCTGGCATTTGAGGCCATTGGTCTGGACCGGATCCGCACAGAATGCAGCGTAAGCTATCTGGACCACAATCTTCTTTATGTAGATCATAAGACTCCAGATGACCACATTTACTTACAGTCTGCAGCAGAACGTTTCGGTGTTCATGTTTCCAGACCTGGAAATGGTATCTGCCATGCAGTCCAGGTATCCCGTTTCGGTGCTCCTGGAAAAGTAAGCATGGGCGGTGACAGCCATACACCACATGGAGGTTCCATCGGTATGCTGTGCATCGGCGTAGGCGGTATGGACGTTGCAACTGCCATGACAGGCGTTCCTATGCGTCTGAAAATGCCAAGAGTCATTAAAGTCAATCTGACTGGTGCTTTAAGACCAGGTGTAAATGCAAAAGAGGTTATCTTAGAGATGCTTCGCCGGGTTACCATTAAGGGCGGTCTTGGAAATGTATACGAATATGCAGGTCCAGGCGCAGCGACTCTGGAAGTGCCTCAGAGAGCAACCATTACCAACATGGGCGCAGAACTGGGGGCAACTACCTCTATTTTCCCTGCAGATGAGCAGGTCAGAAAATTTATGAAGTCCCAGGGAAGAGAAGATGAGTACAGAGAGCTTCTTCCAGATGAGGATGCAGAATATGACGAAGTCATCGATCTGGACTTAAGCTCCTTACAGCCATTAGTTGCATGTCCTCATCAGCCGGACAATGTAAAACCACTGTCCGAGGTAGAAAAACTTCCTGTTCAGCAAGTATTTATCGGCAGCTGTACCAATGCAAGCTATGCAGATATTGCAAAGGCAGCTCTGGTATTTAAGGGACATAAGGTAAATGACAATGTAAGCTGTACCTGTGCCATTGCTTCCAGACAGACCTACAAGGCACTGATGGAAGACGGCTATATTGGAATGTTAATGGATGCAGGTGTGCGTATTCTTGAGATCGCATGCGGACCATGCTGCGCCATTGGACAGACACCGGCTACAGAAGGCATTGCAGTGCGTACTTCCAACCGTAACTTTAAGGGCCGTGCAGGAAATCCAAATGCAAAGATCTATCTGGTAAGCCCGGAAAGCGCAGCAGCAACAGCTATTATGGGAACATTTGCGTCAGCAGCAGACATTTTAGGAGATCAGATCGACGTTCTTGCAGCTGTTCACGAAAAAGATGAGTATGAGATCAACGATAACCTGATCATCAAACCTCTTCCAGAAGAGGAAGCAAAGAAGGTAGAGATCGTCCGGGGACCGAACATCAAGTTCCTGCCGGTTCCGGAAGTGCCGGTTCAGCACTTAAAAGTGCCGGTAAGCTTAAAGGGCGGCGACAATATTTCTACAGACGATATTACACCGGCCAGCGCAGAATTTTCCAGTATGCGTTCCAACATCCCGCTGATGTCCAAATACTGCTACCACAGATATGATCCGGAGTTTTCTGAGAGAGCAAGAGAAATGGGCTCCAGTATTATTATCGGCGGTGAAAACTATGGTCAGGGCTCTTCCCGAGAGCATGCAGCTATCAACCCAATGTATCTGGGTGTAAAATGTGTTATTGCAAAGAGCATTGCCCGTATCCATAAGGGAAATCTGGTAAATCATGGTATCGTGCCAATGCTTTTTGAGGATCCGGCTGATTATGACAAGATCGATCTGAGAGATGAGCTGGAGATCGAGAATTTCCTGGATCAGATTCCCACAAGGGAAGTAGAGGTAAAAGATGTAACAAAGGGCTTTACTTTCAAGGTGAAGTTAGACCTGACAGATAATGAATTGGAAGTAGTACTCTGCGGTGGCCAGCTGCGGTATCTGAAGAAAGAACTGGCAAAACAGGGAATCATTGATAAAGAATAAACAGGCAGTAATAATGTTAAGGCAGATGTGAAATGGAAAGATTCACATCTGCCTTAAAATGTGCTCAGAAAGTAACTGATCAAATGCCTCAATATTTGACTGGTTCATTTTGTATATCCTTTCTATAATTTCATTGTTTTCTTTTGTTTATAAAAAACAAATCGCGGAAAATCCACTATTTAATTGCAAAATAAATCGATTTTTATATGATTTAAAGTCTGTTATGATATATTTGAAAATGAAAAACGGACAGAAGATAAAAAACGGAGAGTGATATGAAAAAGAAAATAAATTTTCTGTGGATTTTGGCTCTATGCCTGGCAGTTGCAGTAGCTTCAGTATTATGCCGGAAAACTTTTTTTCCATCGCCAAAAGAAGTTGCAAAAATGAAATTGGATCAGATGTTTCAGGAAAACAGTAAAAAGAGTGAGATGGATAGAGCAGAGGCAGCAGCACTTCTTATGTCGAAGATACAGGAGACGCAGCTTGCATGCGCATTAACTGAGCCGGAAGACCATACGGATAAGTTTTTTGAAAATATCGTAACAGGGCTGCAGAAAGTCAAGTATGAAGTATCGGAAATTTCGGTATCGGATGACGAGGCAGAGGTTTCTATCATGATCGATCATTTCAAACTGCAGGAAATCACAGAAGATTCAAAGAACGTATTTCAGGATTATTTACAGGAAAATGATCCGCCATCTCAAAAAGAGATGGTTGAAAAATTGTATGAGATCATTGCAAATGAATTTCAGAAAGGTCCGTCAGATAGCAGCAAAATAAGGGTAACGGCTTTTTTGCATAAAAAGGATCACAAATGGGAAGTGGATGAGAAATTTTACGATGAAATATTGGATGCTGTTTTGCAGCAATAAAGGCAGGTAGGAGGAATAGATTTTTATGGAATATGTATTATTGTTTCTGGAAGGTATGATCACATTTATATCACCATGTATTTTACCCATGATCCCCATCTATATATCATATTTTTCTGGCGGCAATACCGTAGAGGAAGAGGAAAAATACAGTGTAGTGCGAAATACAGCAGGATTTGTGCTTGGATTTACGGTGGTTTTTACTTTGATAGGAGCACTTGCCGGATCGTTTGGAGCTTTGATCAAAACACATCAGGGGATCGTAAATTTGGTATGCGGAGCAATCGTAATGGTATTTGGGCTTAATTATATGGGGATTTTAAAGCTCAGATTTTTGGAAAAGAGCTATCGGATCGATTATGAAATAAAGGCCGTTCGCTTTTTTTCTGCTGTTTTATTTGGAATGGTTTTTTCTATCGGATGGACGCCCTGTGTGGGAACTTTTTTAGGTTCCGCACTTATGATTGCAGTCTCTTCCGGCAATGCAGCCAAAGGCGTGCTTATGCTTTTGCTGTACAGCATTGGGCTTGGGATCCCATTTATGTTATGTGGTATTTTTATAGATTCTTTAAAGGGAGCATTTGCAGTTCTTAAGAATCATTATGCCCAGATCAATAAAGTAGCAGGAGGAATTCTTGTAGTGACCGGGATTTTGATGATGACTGGGAGATTTTATAAAATGATATCAATTTTAGCAATATAAGGGAGATAGAGAATATGAAGAACAAAAAATGGATCATCTGGCTTTTAGCAGTAATTGTAATTTTAGCGGCTGCAAGTCTGGTATATAACCGTCTGGGTACGGTATATGAACAGGAACAGCTGGAAACAGAAAGCAGGGAAAGCGAGTCTGTAAATGAGTCTGTAAACACAACAGAGACAGAGAATAGGGCAGATGATTTTACCGTCTATGATGAAAATGAAAATGAGGTGAGATTGTCAGATCATATGGGAAAACTTTTGGTCGTCAATTTCTGGGCCAGTTGGTGTCCGCCGTGTAAAAGAGAAATGCCTTCATTTCAGAAAGCAATGGATCAGTATGGCGAGAAAGTAACATTTTTGATGATAAATGAAACTGATGGCGGACGTGAAACGATGGATACGGCGCAGGCATTTTTGAAAGATAACGGATATGATATGAATGTATTATATGATCTGGATCAGGATGCCGGGAATGCATATAATATTTTGTATTTGCCCAGGACGTTATTGATCGATGAGAATGGAAATATTGTAGAGGATCATGTGGGAGAATTGTCGGAAACAGAGCTTACAGATTTAATAGAAAAATTATTATCATAGGCAACAGATGCAATAATAGAAATGATTGCCATGAAAAGCCATTGGTGCATAAACGTGCCGGTGGCTTTTTAAAT
>JBNMGK010000361.1:0-2938 GCA_050872205.1 Enterocloster sp. | reverse complement strand
GGATCACCGTGATCTTTTCTGTATCCAGGTCTGCCTGAAACTTTCTTAACACCGGATGCCTGTTTTTTGATACTTCAAAGCTTTTTTCCAGTTCTTTTAATCGAATCTCAGCTATTTTCCCCACCTCCCCGGACATATTTTTGAATGATCCACAAAAATGCCTTATCACACAGCAGTCCCACCAGGCCGATGACGAAAATACCTACGATCACCTTGTCAGATCGTGACATCTGCTGTGCATCCAGGATCAGATATCCCAGTCCTTTTCCTGCCGCGATCATTTCTGCCCCGATAATGGCCCGCCAGCTATAGCCAAGACCAATGCGCATTCCCACTAAAATATCGGGAATTGCCCATGGAAGACGGATCTTAAAAAAACTGGCTGTTTTTGACAGTCCGCAGGTCCTTCCCACTTCCAAAAGCTTCTTGTCACAGGAAAGAAGACCTTTTCTGATATTCATAAACATTGGAAAAAAGGACGCCAGCACAATAATAATGATCTTTGACGTTTCCCCAATGCCAAACCAGAGGATGAGAAGGGCGATCAGGCTGATCGGAGGCACATTTCGCATAAATTCCACATAGGGGCCGTAATAAACCTCCAGATCCTTTTTCAGGGCTGCCAGCATTCCAAGACAGAAAGCACAGACAAATGATATGGAAAAACCGGTAAGAACCCGCTTAAAGCTTACTAAAATATGCCTGACCAGTGTTCCGTTTCCCACCATGGAAACAAAGGATCTCCACACTTTTCCCGGACCTGGAAGCACATAGGCGCTCCATTTTCCCGACATAAAGGCCAGCTGCCAGAGAATGATCAGGACCAGGGCCGGTATACAGGCTTTTATAACAGCTGCAGCAGCCTGATCCTTCTTTTCCTGCTTCTGCCCGTTTTTCTGCAAAAAAATACCCCCTTTCTATCTTTTGCAACTGCATGACACGTTAAAAGGCGCGAAATACAGACACAAAAGCCGAAAGAGGGCCTTGTATCTTTCCTATAAACATAAAACAAGATCGGACCAGCTGTTCTGGGCTGCAAAACAGGCGGAGCATTCTTTTATAAGCTTGTCTATTTATTTTCAGCGTCTTTCACTCAGAAGGTGCATTGCACAGTCTTTGTGTCAGTCTTTCTTCATCATACGCTGAAAATGAAGTGGAGTCAACTATTATAAAAATCTTAATGAAGAAAATAATAAGGCAAAAACAGCCGTCCGATCCACTGCAGCCCCGGCACAAAGCGTCCTATATCCACAAAAACAGGCGTAAATATAAGACTTCCCATGAGAAAGAAGGGGATCAGGCAAAACAGGACTCTGCCCTTTCGCACCAGGAGTTTCAATATCCAGGCGTAAATGCAGGATGCAAACCCGTAAAGGATCAGTTCTGCTGCCTGAACACCTCCTGATATGCCACCTTTTAAAGCACCGCCTAAAGCCAGCGCAAGGCTTCCTGACAGAAGAGATAATACCGGAAGTGCCAGAAACATGGCTATCTGGCAGCTCTGTTTTTCTCCTGAATGTAATGTGGCAAAAAGGCCTTTCTTCTCATCCTCTTCCAGAATGCAGGCGCTGTAAAGGGACATCATGAAAATAATAACAGCTATGATGCCTTTTACAGGAAAAATGTTGTTTACAGGCCCGATCTGACCATGATCCATACCACCATAAACGTATTCAAAATGGAAAATATTTCCATTTGCATACCAGCTATCGTACAGATCTCCTATGGCTTTATCTTCCATATAGTCTATCAATGTCTGGCGGTCATATAGTCTTGCCAATGCTGCAAATACAGTTTCTGTAGACAGGGAACCGGTTACTGTAGAGGGGGATGTATACAATGTAATGGCATTTTTTATCTTTTTATCCTGCAGGCGCTTTCCCATGTCTTCTGGTATCACATAACCGCTTTCTGCTTTTCCTGTGGCTACCTGATTTTTCAGGTCTTCTTCACTGTCACAGAGATAAAAGTGAAACAGACTTTCTGACTCCCCGGACGTTTTATAGGGGTCCTCTGATTCTTTTGCAGAATCCTCTAACAGATTCTGTGCCAGTTGGATTCCCATATTTTTCCAGTTTTGTTCTGACTGATATCCTCCCAAACCAGATTTCTGCTCTTCTGTTTCAAAAGAATCTCCGTTTTCCGCCACTGTTTCCTGCAGATATACGGCGATCTTTATGCCCTCATTTTCTGAAGGAACATAGTTTCCTGCTATCCATGCTGTCACTGGCAGAAGCAGAAGTGCAAAAAGGATCCCCGGCTTCTTTAAGTACCGTTTGCAGGAAAGGAAAAACCATACAAATGCCACTTTCATTTTCCCTGCACCTCATTAAACCAGCTGACAAGAAAACCAGCTGTAAAAAGTCCAAATAAGCGGAGAATTTCATTTTTTCCCGTACTTTCTGTTACCATTGACCGTAAAACATCCATTAATATGCCTGTTGGCATCCAGGAAGATACTCTCTGTATTGCCTCTGGCAAAAATATCTTAGGCAAAAAGCCTCCTGCTGCAAAATGGCTGACTGTTATCACTAAAAATAAAAGCAGGACACCGCCAGGCAGACTGCCGGATAATCGGAAAAGTCCATTGCAGAAGGCTGCTGCCGTCAGATCCAGCAATGCTGCCACAGCTATGATCTTAGCAGACTCCAAAGACAGCAGGTGATCCACCGGGATCTGTTCCATAACAACAGCTGCCATTATGCCGGGAAAGGTAATGGAAAAAAGCAGAAAACTTAATCCAATGATCCGGCCTGCAGTCCTGATTCCCGGCCCCATTCCGGCTCCGTCCAGGCTTTCCCTCATTCCTTTGTTCCAGGTCAGAAGATAGCCAGCTACGGACAGCACTGAAAAAAGCAGGATCAGCACGCTGGCACTGATCCCGTAGAAGCAGGCCGTGCTTATGTTTCCAGTTGCGCTTATTTCCACATTTTTAAAG
>JBNMGK010000187.1:0-5452 GCA_050872205.1 Enterocloster sp. | reverse complement strand
TTCTTCCTGCGGTTAGCCGCAACCGTTTTACGCATTTCCTTGAACGCCTGGGTCAGAGGACGTCTTGCAGGACAGATATATGTACAGCTTCCGCATTCCATACATTCCATACCGTTGATCTTTTCGAAGGTCTCGCAGTCATGGTTCATGGCTGCCTTCATCATCATAACCGGTACAATATGGCTTGGGCAGACACTTACGCAGCGTCCGCAGCGGATACATGCAGTTGGTTCAAGAGCTGCTACATGGTCTTTTGTAAAGCAGGTTAAAGCTGAAGAAGTCTTACATACAGGCACATCTACAGTAAACAGAGCCTGTCCCATCATAGGACCGCCGGAAATGATCTTCTCAGGTTCTGTCTTGAAGCCTCCTGCAGCTTCGATCAGTTCCTGATAGTTGGTTCCCAGTTTTACATTGAAGTTCTGTGGTTCTGCCACAGCATCACCTGTAATGGTAATGATCTTTCTCATTAATGGAGTGGACTTGCATACAGCCATATAAATAGAAGCAACTGTATCTACGTTATCTACGATACAGCCTGCATCTGCTGGCAGCATGGAAGAATTTACCTTGCGTCCTGTTACAGCGTAGATGATGGAACGCTCACCGCCCTGAGGATACTTGGTAAGTAACGGACAGACAGTAATCTTTGGTTCATCCTTTACCATCTCAGTCAGCTTCTTGATTGCCTCTGGCTTGTTGTTCTCGATTGCGATCACACCCTTGGCGTTATCAAACAGCTGTAAGATCACCTTCAGACCGCCTACGATCTTTTCAGGCTCTTCGATCAGCATACGATAATCGCTGGTCAGATATGGCTCGCACTCTGCGCCGTTTACAATAACATAATCGATAGCGTTCTCATCCTTTGGAGTCAGCTTTACGTGAGTTGGGAAGCCTGCGCCTCCTAAACCTACGATTCCTGCCTCTTTTACGATAGAACGGATCTCTTCTTTAGAGAGTGCGGAAGGATCTCTGTCCTCTCCTACTCCTTCTACTGTTTCATACTCACCATCGTTTTCTACGATGATGGAAGGTACCATTGCGCCATTTACCATACGTCTTGGTTCGATTGCCTTAACAGTACCAGATACAGAACAGATCACATTTGCTGAAATGAATCCACCGGCTTCTCCGATCTTCTGTCCAGCAAGAACCCTGTCACCCTTTGCTACCAGTGGCTTTGCAGGTGCTCCTATATGCTGTGACATAGGAAATACCAGTTCGCCCTTTGGCAGAAGGACCTGGATCGGTTTGTTTTCTGACAATTCTTTTCCTTCATACGGATGAATGCCGCCTTTAAAAGTCGCCAAACCCATGGTTTCTTCCCCTCTTTCTTTCTTTTTGATTTCTTTTGTTTAATAATCCCTAATAAATGGGATCCTAACAGCCATTTTTGAGTATAACACACTTTAACTTTGTATACAATATGAAAAGTCATCGTTATTTTTTTAATAATTATGTTAATTTTTTGATAAAGTTGTTAGTTTTAGCTAACTTTTTCTCATCAAACAGGAAGTTAAGTATCTCCCCTATATAAAGTTCTTTTTTCTTAAAAAATCCCTGATGAGTGCCCCCTTTTATAAAGACCAGCCGGCTTTTGGGGATACATTTTGCTATAAAACGGGTGTGGGATTCTTTGATCAGGTCATGGGTTCCTGCCATTAAAAGGACCGGAACTGTGATCTTTTTCAGCCGCTCTTCTGTGAGAAATGGAGAATGAAGGATCAGTCCGCTTAAAAACTGCTCCTTTTTACACCATTTTCCAAATTTTCCCTCTGGTTTTATGGTTTCTAAGGCTTTCGCCCACTGAAAACGCAGTTTCTCCATAAAAAGCATGGGACTGATCAGGCCGTCAGGCAGTGCGTTAGCGCTGACTGCTATGATCTTACATGCCCGGTCCGGATGATCTGCGGCAAACTCCAAAGCTGTATTGGCCCCATCAGAAAATCCCAGGATCACTGCCTTTTCTATTTTTAAATGATCTAACAGCCGGATCACATCTTCTGCCATATCTGCTGCCGCGGTATGATTTTTGCCACTGCCATCTGGCTGTTTTCTGTCTTTTCCTGCAGCAGCCCTTAATACAGCTGTTTTTAAAGCAGACATTTTCAGTACCGATCTTCCATGGCCCCTGCTGTCCATGGCGATCACCAGACATCCCGCCCTGGCAAGTACTGTTATATAAGAATCATCAAACGTATCACCGGCGCATCCTCCATATCCATGGCGCGAAAAATCCCGGTGAGTGCCCCTGTTTCCATGCAGGAGTACCACCGGGAGCCTGTTTTCCCCCTGTGCATCATATTTTTTCTCATATGTTCTATAATATAAGGTTCCCGCAGGCATGGTAATATAGCCTGCGGTCTCCATTATATCCTCTGCTTCTTTTGTGATCTCACTCATGGTCTTTTTTCGCCTCTGTTTCCTGACCTTTAGACGCTTTTTTGTGTACCGGAAGCTTCACTGACTGAAAGAAATCCAGGATTCCCTGGGGATTCTGTATCTTTACTACCGCATAAAACATATCTGGAGAAGGGATCTTTGGCAGATAGGCATAATAAGAAGGTTCCCACACTGTAGGACTGTACTTTTCTTTTGCCCGGTAAAGATCTTTAAAACCATAACATTGGTTTAAATGTTCATAAACAAATTCCAGAAGTTTTTCCATAAGGCTGGCATTTTCTTCTTTTAAGCCTGCAAGAGGCGCTACCCCCAGGCTGGCGTACTCTACGCCTTCTTCTTTAAATACCTGAAAAGCCTCATACATGATCAGTTCCATTACTCCCCCTGGAGCTTTCTTTCCATGGCGGGTCATATCTGCCATATAGCCATTCTTTCCAAGGAAGGGCACAAAAACAATATAAGCTACCATGCTGCCACTTTCATCTACAGCATAGAAATACCGCCGATCCATAGGATCGTCCAGTCCCAGAGTGCCCATGGTGAATTTTAGCATGGAGCTTTTCTTTCCCTGAAGCCACTCATCGGTAATGCGGTTAAATTCTGCCTCTAAAGCCGCATTTTTCTTTTCCAGTATCTTATACTCGTAAACAGCGATCCCCGCCTTTTTCGCATGATTGATGTTCATACGCATTTTAGCGCCTTTTTTGCCGCTGATCTCATAGTCTGCCAGCTTAAATCTTGCCTCTTCCCCGCACTTTACCGTTCCAAAACCCTGCTTCTTATATTCTTCCAGAAAATGATCTGTGATGCTTAAGATAAACAGCTTATGGGCGCTTTTTAGGCAGAATTCCTTAAATTCTCCTAAGAGCTTTGGAAAATCCTCATCTTTACAAACCGGATCACCATTGACCACCACTGTATCTCCAACGATCCCATAGGGAATGACACCGTCCACCTGTTTTCCAAAATAGAGGAACTTATCTTCTTCCAGGGTGAGATAGGAACAGGGATTCTGGCTGTAAAGATTTAATAAGGTTCTGGCATGCTGCAGGTCGGAGGCAGTTTTCCCAGGATTTTCCATCCATGGCCGGAACACATGGACCACTGCTGCCAGGATGCAGATCCAGCTGAATAAAAATACCAGCTGCTCAAAATGCTCTGCAAACTCTCCGCCGGGGAATCCACCGCCTATGCCAAAAAGCATTCCCACACCGGACATAAGGCTTTCCGCAAAAGAAACAGCTCCCTTTCCCATAGCCAGATTCATATAATGGCGGGTGATGACTGCATTCACTGCCACTCCCACTAAGGATAAAAGAACAAAGCCCAACGCCTGTTCCATGGACTTTTTAGAAGCAGGACAGCAAAAATCCTTTCTGCTCCATAACAGGATCAGAAAAACACCTGCCTGAACCAGTAAAAATAAGCTTCTGGTTCCCGGGCATGTATGGATCAGCTCCCCCAGTCCCCGTAAAAGGCTTAAGGCTAACACAGCCATGGTCATTTCCCAGGCTGTTTTCTTTCGTTTCATCAGTTGGGAAGAAAGCACCAGTAACATCACCGCAAAAGCTCTCTCCACCATCCGGTTCATTTCCAGATAGGAGCGCACCTTTTCTGACATGGCAGAAGAAGGAAACAGACTGGCTGCCAGTAAGGCAAAGGCTGCTGCCCCTAAAAATAATATGGTTCCATTTTCAAGTCTTATCTTTGTCTGTCTGTTCACAGAAACCACCCTCTTTTTATCTCTGCAGATTTGCTGCTTTAGACTTCATGACTCTTAAGATCTCATTTTCCGTTACCAGATTAAAATCTCTCTGGATCATCAGCTTTAATACACTGGCTGAAATAGAAAAATCGATCAGCTTCTGAGGCTCAAACTCTCTTACAAGACTGTGCAGCAGCGCCCCTGCAAAGGCATCTCCTGCTCCTACTGCCTCAAAACTATGGGCCTTATGTACCGGACTTTCATAAAATACACCGTCCTTTAAATAAATTCCCATCCAGTCCCCGTCTTCTGCTGTATACATGTTGCGAAGAACACTGGCGACTGCCTTACAGTTTGGATAACGGCTCTGGATCTCTTTCATGCCTGCCTTGTAACTGTGGATCTGGTCAATTCCTTTGGAAATATCCCCGTCATATGCGTGGATGCCTAAGGATGACTCAAAATCCTCGTCATTGGCAATGCATAAGGTTACATAGTTCATCAGCTCACTCATAACTGCCTGTGCTTTCTTGGTCCCCCACATCTTGGAGCGGTAATTTAAGTCACAGACTGTTTCAATTCCATGGGCTTTGCAGTATTTTAAAGCTTCTAACACAGTCTCTGCTACAGCTTCGCTGACTGCAGGTGTTACACCGGAGAAATAGAAAATATCTGTATCCTTTAAGATCTCATCCCAGTGGAATTCTTCCGGCTTTGATAAGGCCAGAGCACTTCCTTCTCTGTCATAAACTACATTGGTAGGCCGGATATCGGTTCCTTTTTCAAAGAAATAGATCCCCAGTC
Organism: Enterocloster sp.; assembly: GCA_050872205.1. Classification (GTDB taxonomy): domain Bacteria; phylum Bacillota; class Clostridia; order Lachnospirales; family Lachnospiraceae; genus Enterocloster. The sequence goes on along the minus strand of JBNMGK010000187.1, from coordinate 537 downwards.
TGGAACCTCCCACTACTACTTTAGAGGTATCTGCACCATATCTTCGCACTTCATTTAACGCTGCTGTGCCAACTGGATTATCCGGCAGTTTGGTCACAAAGGATACAGGATCCTTAAGCACTGCCAGAGAAACTGCCACATTGGCCTCTGCGCCTCCATAGCTTGCCTCAAATCCATCTGTCTGCACAATACGCATATGTTCCGGTGTTTTTAAACGTAGCATTATCTCACCAAATGTCACTGTTTTTTTCATGGCCTGCTCTCCTCTATCATCTTTAAAATGTCATCTTTTGTAAGTTCTCCAAAAGAAATACCACCTTTTGCAACGATCTGATCTGCCAGGTCTTTTTTCGCTTCCTGGAGCTTTAAGATATTTTCTTCAATGGTATCACTGGTGATCAGCTTATATACCATGACCTGTTTTTCCTGTCCAATTCTGTGGGTACGGTCTGTAGCCTGGTTCTGGGCTGCCACATTCCACCATGGATCATAATGGATCACAATATCTGCCGCTGTTAGATTTAAGCCCGTTCCTCC
>JBNMGK010000113.1:0-7556 GCA_050872205.1 Enterocloster sp. | reverse complement strand
GCAGGCGACCATGTAGTCAGCTCTGCAGCGATCTATGGCGGAACTACCAACCTGTTTACTGTTACGATCCCGAAAATGGGCGTAGAATGCACTCTGGTAAGCCCGGATGCAACAGAAGAAGAGCTGGCAGCAGCTTTCCGTCCAAATACCAAGGCATTATTTGCTGAGACCATTGCAAATCCGGCATTAACGGTTTTGGATATTGAAAAGTTTGCAAAGGTAGCCCATGACCACGGTGTACCTCTGATCGTGGACAATACCTTTGCTACCCCTATTAATTGCCGTCCGTTTGAATGGGGTGCAGATATTGTTACCCACAGTACCACCAAGTACATGGACGGACATGCCATGACAGTAGGTGGCTGCATCGTAGACAGCGGAAATTTTGACTGGGAAGCTCATCATGATAAGTTTACCGGTTTAACAGAGCCGGATGAGTCTTATCACGGCATTACCTATACACAGAAATTTGGAAAACTGGCTTATATTACAAAGGCAACTTCCCAGCTGATGCGTGACCTGGGATCCATCCAGTCCCCACAGAATGCATTCCTGATTAATGTAGGTCTGGAAACACTGCATCTTCGTATGCCAAAGCACTGTGAGAATGCCTTAAAAGTAGCTACATACTTAAAATCCAGAGAAGATGTTGCCTGGGTCAACTATCCGGGACTGGAGGGAGACAAGTACTATGAACTGGCAAAGAAATATATGCCAAATGGTACCTGCGGTGTTATCTCCTTTGGCTTAAAGTCCGGAAGAAAGGGCGCAGCAGACTTTATGGATAAGTTAAAGCTCTGCTCCATTGAGACTCATGTAGCTGATTCACGTACAGCCGTTCTTCATCCTGCAAGCCATACCCACAGACAGCTGACCGATGAACAGTTAGTAGAAGCTGGTGTAGATCCGTCTATGATCCGTCTCAGCGTTGGTATTGAGGGCGCAGATGATATTATTGAAGATATCCGTCAGGCTCTGGACGATACAAAATAGAAAAATACGTTATTCTTTGGTGAGAATAACGAGTTTTTATCAATAAAACAAGTATGAAATTGTGCAATATGCACAAAATAATAAAAAATTTTTGAGACTTTTCAATCTGGACTAAAAAAATCGTAAGATGTATAATAAAGACAATCAAATAAACCAAATTGTCTGATATGTATATCCTGGGGATCGGCCCAGAGTCTCTACCAACTACCTTAAGAGTTGACTACATAGTTTATGTAGTCAGCTCTTTTTTTCTACCCTCGGGGTACATTTTCCGTAATTACCCTGTAAGCATCTGCGATGGGGTTTGGCAGGTCGAAACGGGGAAGAAGAAAGGGCTGTTTTTTATCAGAGACCGGACATATATAAGGTTAGTAAAGGAGGAAGTGTTTATGAAAGTTGTAGGTCAGGGGTTAAACCGTGTTGATGCATATGGAAAAGTAACTGGTGAAGCAAAATACAGCGCAGATTTAGAGCCAAGGGATATCCTTCATGGAAAGGTGATCCATTCAACTATTGCCAATGGTCTTGTAAAAAGCTTTGATCTTACAGAGGCATTAAAAGTACCTGGCGTTGTAAAGATCCTTACCTGCTTTGACGCGCCGGACTGCCAGTTCCCAACTGCAGGTCATCCATGGAGCGTAGAGGAAAAGCATCAGGATATCTGCGACAGAAGAGTATTAAATCAGAGAGTAAGACTGTATGGAGATGATATTGCAGCAGTTGTAGCTGAAAATGAGGTGGCAGCTGCACAGGCGGCCCGTCTGGTAAAGGTAGAATATGAGGAATATGAGCCAATCGTTACTGTAAAGGCAGCTATGGCACCGGGGGCAACACCATTACACCCGGATATCCGTAAAGACAATGTGATCGTTCACTCCCATATGACCATGGGACCAAGTGATTTTACCTTTGAGGATGGCTTAAAGCAGGCAAAGGAAAAATACAAAGAGGAAGATCTGGTGGAGATCAATGAAGTATATGATACACCACGTATTTCCCACTGCCATATCGAGCTTCCTGTTTCCTGGGCTTATGTAGATGTAAACGGAAAAGTGACTGTTGTTTCTTCTACCCAGATCCCTCATATTGTACGCCGCTGTACAGCACAGGCACTGGGGCTTCCTATTGGCAAAGTCCGTATTATCAAGCCATATATCGGCGGCGGATTTGGAAACAAGCAGGATGTGCTTTATGAACCGTTAAATGCATTCCTTACAATGAGTGTAGGAGGAAGACCTGTAAGACTGGAGATCAGCCGTGAAGAGACTATTTCCGGAACCAGAACCCGCCATGCAATTGAAGGCGTATGCCGTGGCCTGGTAACAAAGGACGGTACAGTTCTTGCAAGACAGTTAGAGGCCTATGCAAACAACGGAGCTTATGCTTCCCATGGCCACGCGATCTGCGCTAACTGCGGAAACGTATTTAAGGATCTGTACAGAGACCGTTTAGGAGCTGAGATCGACTGCTGGACCGTTTATACTTCTTCACCAACTGCCGGAGCTATGCGAGGCTATGGCATCCCACAGGCAGCCTGGTTTGCAGAATGTCTTACAGATGATATGGCAACAGCCATTGGAATGGATCCCTATGAATTCCGTATGAAAAACTGTATGGAAGACGGCTTCGTAGATCCTGCAAATGGCATCCGTTTCTATACATATGGTTTAAAGAAATGCATGGAAGCAGGAAAGAAATACATCCACTGGGATGAAAAGAGAAAAGAGTATGCAAACCAGACCGGTCCGGTAAGACGTGGTGTGGGAATGTCCATTTTCTGTTATAAGACAGGTGTACATCCTATTTCTCTTGAGACGTCTTCCGTACGTATGGTATTAAACCAGGATGGCTCCATGCAGGTCTCTATGGGTGCTACAGAGATTGGTCAGGGCGCAGATACGGTATTCAGCCAGATGGCATCTGAGACTACAGGCATTTCCTTTGACAAGGTATTTATCGTATCCACCCAGGATACAGACCTGACACCATTTGATACAGGTGCTTATGCTTCCAGACAAACCTATGTATCTGGTATGGCCTGCAAGAAATGTGCAACTGAATTAAGACACCGTATTCTGGACTATGCAGCATACATGTTAAATCATGATGTGACTGATCTTTCCAAGACTGTTTACGCAGACCTGGTAAAAGAGGCAGCTGGAAAGCTTCGTGAAGCATTAGGACTGCATCCGGAAGATGAGGTTAAGGAAGATATGTTAGACATCGTTGACAGCAAGATCGTTGTACACGGCGGTGATCCGGTCCTCTTTGATGTGGCAGTAGTAGCAGATACAGCCTTCTATTCATTAGATAAATCCATTCATCTCACTGCAGAAGTGACCAACCAGTGTCTGGATAATACTTTCTCCTCCGGCTGCTGCTTCGTAGACGTAGAAGTAGATATGCCATTAGGATTAGTAACTGTAAAGGATATCATCAATGTTCATGACTCCGGTATTCTGATCAATCCAAAGACAGCAGAGGCACAGGTACACGGTGGTATGAGCATGAGCCTTGGATTTGGACTTTCCGAGGAATTATTAGTAGATGAAAAAACAGGACGTCCATTAAACAACAACCTGCTGGATTACAAGATCCCAACCGCTATGGATGCACCGGATCTTCATGTGGAGTTTATCCAGTTAGATGACCCAACAGGCCCTTATGGAAACAAGTCCTTAGGAGAGCCGCCTGCAATCCCGGTTGCGCCTGCAGTAAGAAATGCTATTTTACATGCAACGGGTGTTCATATGAACGTAAGTCCTATGACAGCACAGAGACTGATCGAAAAATTCAAGGAAAAAGGTCTGATCTAGGGAGGTGAATGAGTATGTTTGATATTAAATCATTTTATGAAGCAAAAGATGTAAAGGATGCAGTAGATGCACTGGTACGGGAGCCTGAGGCAGAAGTCATCAGCGGCGGTACCGACGTACTCATCCGTGTAAGAGAAGGAAAGGACGCAGGAAGAGCTCTGGTATCCATCCACAATATTAAAGAATTAAAGGGCGTGAAAGTCCTGGAAAATGGAGATCTGTGGATCGGAGCTGCAACTGCATTTTCCCATATTACCAATGATCCTACCATTCAGAAGCTGGTTCCTATGTTAGGCGAAGCAGTAGATATGGTAGGCGGACCTCAGATCCGCAATACAGGTACCATTGGCGGAAATATCTGCAATGGTGCTACATCTGCTGATTCTGCAGCAAGTATGTGGACCTTAAACGCACTGATCCAGTTAGAGGGACCAGAAGGACACAGAGAAGTGCCCATTCATGAGTTCTATACAGGACCAGGACGCACGGTAAGAGACAGATGTGAGGTCTGCACTGGTTTCATTATCAAAAAAGAGGACTATGAAGGCTGGTATGGACAGTATATTAAATATGGAAAGCGTAAAGCCATGGAGATCGCAACCTTAGGCTGCGCTGTACGTGTAAAACTGTCTGCTGATAAAAAGACCATTGAAGATGTGAGACTGGGATACGGGGTTGCCGGACCTACACCTTTAAGATGTCACGCAGCAGAAGAGTATTTGAGAGGAAAAGCTGTTTCTGATAAAGAGGCAGCAGCAGAGTTTGCCAAGCTGGCCCTCACAGAAGTAAATCCAAGATCTTCCTGGAGAGCTTCCAAAGAGTTCCGTCTTCAGCTGATCGAAGAGCTGGCAAAACGTGGTCTGGCAGAGGCCATAAGAAGAGCAGGAGGTGAAGAGAATGCTTAAGATCATTCATATGACAGTCAATGGAAAGGAAACAGAGCTTGCAGTGGATGAGAGAGAGTCTCTTCTGGATACACTGCGCAACCGCTTAGGACTTACATCCGTAAAAAAAGGATGTGAAGTAGGAGAATGTGGTGCCTGTACTGTGCTGGTCAATGGAGAGGCCATTGACAGCTGTATATATCTCACTATGTGGGCAGATGGAAAGAGTGTAATGACCGTAGAAGGATTAAAGGGGCCAAACGGGGAATTGTCTCCTATCCAGAAAGCGTTCATTGAAGAAGCAGCAGTACAGTGCGGCTTCTGTACACCAGGTCTGATCATGAGTGCAGTAGAGATCGTAGGAACAGGAAAAAAATATAACAGAGAGGAGCTGAAGAAACTGATCTCCGGGCATCTGTGCCGCTGCACAGGATATGAAAATATCTTAAATGCCATGGAGCGTATTGTGGAAGAGGTTTACAAAGTGAGCCACAAGGAATAAAAATTCATTCTGTCTTTGGGGAAAGACAGCAATGAAACCTAAAATCGTCTGTAAGAACAGGCAAATGTGCGCGAAAGCGCGGGGTTATGAGTTTGATGTACTCTAAAAACAGAGTGCATTGTAAAAGATTGGAGGCAGCAAAAACTATGAAAGAGAATGCAAATTGCAGTATCAGCAACATTTACAAACTAGACGGGCGGGTGCCCATTGGAAAGGCCATTCCATTTGGTCTTCAGCACATTCTGGCAATGTTCGTATCTAACCTGGCACCTATCACCATGATCGCAGGTGCCGCAAAGGTACCAGTTACCGGAGCAGAGCTTGGTATGCTTCTTCAGAACGCAATGTTCGCAGCAGGTATCGCAACTATGATCCAGCTGTATCCTTTATGGAAGATCGGATCCAGACTTCCCGTTGTAATGGGTGTCAGCTTTACCTTCGTAACGGTACTTAGTACGATCTCAGCCAATTACGGGTATCCGGCAGTAATAGGAGCCGTACTGATCGGTGGTCTGTTTGAGGGAACCCTGGGACTTTTCGCAAAGTACTGGAGAAAGATCATAAGCCCTATCGTGGCAGCATCTGTAGTAACAGCCATTGGTTTCTCACTGTTTACCGTAGGTGCCAGATCCTTTGGTGGCGGCTATGCTACAGACTTTGGTTCCAAGTCAAACCTGTTGTTAGGTGTGATCACACTGGCAACCTGTCTGCTTTGGAATATGTTCGCTAAAGGATATTTAAAACAGCTTTCTGTATTGGCTGGTCTGATTGTTGGTTATATTGTTGCCATCTTTATGGGAAAGGTAGATTTAAGTATGATCATGTCCGGCGGCATCATTGCATTCCCACATCTGCTGCCTATTAAACCGGAATTCCACGTAGGAGCTATCCTGTCAGCCTGCATTATCTTCCTGGTATCTGCAGCTGAGACCATTGGTGATACTTCTGCACTGGTAGCAGGCGGTTTAGGACGTGAGATCACAGGAGAAGAGATTTCCGGTTCCTTAGCATGTGACGGCTATGGTTCCTTTATTTCCGGTCTGTTTGGATGCCCGCCAGTTACTTCTTTCTCTCAGAACGTAGGTCTGGTAGCAATGACAAAGGTTGTAAACCGTTTCACCATTATGACTGGTGCAGCAGCCATGATCCTGGCAGGTTTATTCCCACCTATCGGTAACTTCTTTGCATCCCTTCCACAGTCTGTACTGGGCGGATGTACCATTATGATGTTTGGTACCATTTTAACATCTGGTATGCAGATGATCGCCAACTGTGGATTCACTCAGAGAAATATTACCATCGTTGCAATGGCATTATCCATTGGTATTGGATTTACCACTACCAGTGAAAGTGGTATCTGGGCTGAATTCTCACCAGTTGTTCAGTCTGTATTCTCTGCAAACGTAGTAGCAGTGGTATTCGTAGTAGCAATTATCATGAATCTGATCCTTCCAAAAGATATGGAAGTAAAGAAACTGGATAATTAAGGGGAAATACAAAAACATAAATACATATATTAATGTATATGGGGAAAAGAACGTGACAAAGGTCCGGAGCCGGAATATGGCTTCGGACTTTTTTATCTGTGAATATGGCGGTCTGTGATCTGACATAAATTTGACAATGATCTTCAATGTGTACATTGCATTTTATGGAAAAAAGTGGGATAATTATTGATTAAATAAGTTATGATAGAAGTAGATTTTATCCTTGAGAAAGAGAAATGAGGAGCGATACACATGAAATCACAACCAAGGCCAAGAAGCCTTTTCAGGATCATTTTTGGAAGAACTACTTTTGTGATAGTGGGTCTGCTGCTGCAGATCGCTTTTTTCTTCAGCATTTTCCGCTGGCTGGGAAATTATATCCATTTTGTTTATATTACCTATGTACTGGTAAGTGCATCTGTGGTGATCGCTATTTTAAACCGGCCCATGGATTCCAGCTTTAAAATGGCATGGATCATACCGGTGCTGCTGATCCCTATTTTCGGCATTATCTTATATGTGTTTGTACAGGTCCAGTTTCAGACCAGGGCCCTGGCAAGGCGGGTAAATTTGTCTGTTGAAAAGACAAAGCCTTATCTTGTGCAGGATCCACAGGTGCAGAAACGGCTGCGGGCTGCCAGTGTGCGTGGAAGCCGTCTGGTGGATTATATGAACCACATTGCAGGTTTCCCTGTGTATGAAAATACGGCAGCGAAATTCTTCTCTCTGGGAGAAGATATGTTTGAGCAGCTGATGGAAGAATTAAAAGCAGCAAAGCATTTTATCTTCATGGAATATTTTATCATTGACCGGGGCTATATGTGGGACAGTATCCTGGAGGTTTTAAGGCAGAAAGCGGCAGAGGGAGTAGAAG
>JBNMGK010000385.1:0-2606 GCA_050872205.1 Enterocloster sp. | reverse complement strand
TCAAGAGGTGAGTGCTAATTTTTTATAAAAAATTATTACCTGCATTCTTTAGGATATTTCTTTAAAACAGATCTTCCATTCATGCTGTAACTTCCGGTTATACCCCTATGTGAAACAACAGAACTTCTCAAACAAATATCTCTCCCCTATAATCATATACAACAGATGCCGAAAGGCATATACGCGGCCACGTATTGTTAAAAAAATATCCAGTGGAGGGATACTTATGACATTTGAAATTGCATTTTTACTTGTGGGACTGATGCAGATCGCAGGCTACTTTATTCAGGGATGTACTGGATTTGGCTGCGCTGTCATTGCCGCGCCTGTTACCAACGGCCTTTTAGGTACCGCAGAAGGTGTTCCATACAGCACCCTTCTGACCTTACCTTTCATGTATGGTCTGGGACTTAAATCTATCAAAGATACATCCTGGAAAGATCTTGGCAAGATTCTTGTTTTATGTGCGCCTGGTCTTCTCATTGGCAACTATCTCTTTTACCGTATCAGCGCAAACACTGCTAAAGTCGGCATCGGCGCCATGGTAACCATCATTGCTCTTATGAACATTTACAAGCATATCGTCCGTCCTCTTATATTAAAAAAAGAAATTGCGGATGATGTGCCGGACACCACTGCCCGAAAAGCGTTCCGTTACGGATGTCTGATCCTTGGCGGCATTGTACACGGTGCTTTTAATATTGGCGGACCGCTGATCACTGTATATACTCTGGAAGCCGTAAAAGAAAAAGAGAAATTCCGCAATACCATGACCTGGCTCTGGGCTATTTTAAATACAGTAAATGCTATTAACCAGTACCGCAACGGAGCCTGGACACCGCATCTGTGGAATGCCCTTGCTGTTGGCGCACCATTAGCAGCCATCGGATTTTTCCTTGGAATGGCATTTTTAAAGAAGATAAACCGGGAGCAGTTCCTGCGTATCGTTTACATCGTGCTTTTGATCATAGGCGGCGATATGCTTATCCGCAGTTTAATGGCAATGTAACATATTCAGAATATCTTCAATAGAACATATCTTAGAGAGGGGAACAATACTATGAAAGAATTTAGATTTAAAATACCACAGAACGTAGAATTTGGCATGGGAAGCCTGAAAAAGCTTCCAGATATTTTAAAAGAAAACAACTCCGATCACGTATTTCTGATCTCTGACCGTGGTCTTGAAAGCATCGGTGTTGTAGACAAGATCAAAAAGATCATTGAAGCCGGAGGGATCCGCTGCACCTCTTATCTTGATGTAAAACCAAACCCAACTGTAGACATTGTAAATGAAGCTGCTAAAAGCTATAAAGAATGCGGTGCCACCAGCCTGGTAGCTCTTGGAGGCGGCAGCCCTATGGATGTTGCAAAATCAGTAGGCATCCTTGCTGTATATGGCGGAAAAATCACCGATTATGAAGGCAATTTCAAGGTTCCCGGCCCTATTGTCCCTATTATTGCCATTCCAACCACTGCCGGAACAGGCAGTGAGGTAACTGCCTCTTCCGTTATCACCGATGAGTCCAGAAACTATAAAATGTCCGTATTCAGCTATGAGATCCTTCCAAAATATGCCATCCTTGACCCGGAACTGATCATGACCGCACCAGCTTCAATTGCTGCTTCCTGCGGAGTAGATGCGCTGATCCATGCTATGGAAGCGTATATTTCTGTAAATGCCACACCATTTTCTGATGCTATGGCAGAAAAAGCCATGGAACTGATCGGCAGCAGTCTGCGCCGCTTTGTTGCTAACCGGAAGGACGAAGAAGCGGCCTGCAATATGATGCTTGGAAGCACTTTTGCCGGAATTTCCTTTGCATGGGCCCGCCTTGGCAATGTACATGCCATGAGCCATCCTGTAAGCGGTTATTTCCACGTTCCTCATGGCGTAGCAAACTCCATCCTGCTTCCAACTGTTATGGAATACAATGCACTGGCTGACCATGGCCGCTATGAGATCATTTACAACTATATCCGTGAAAGCAAAGAGGAGGTCAGCAGCTTTGTACCATCTATGCTGGTAGATGAGCTTCGTAAGCTGAACCAGGATCTTGGCATTCCAAAATCTCTTTCAGAAGTAGGTGTAACAGAAGACCTGATCCCAAATATGGCTGAAGATGCCATGAAGAGTGCCAATGTGCTGGCAAATCCAAGACAGACAAATGTAAATGATATCATTGCCCTTTATAAAAAGGCATTATAATTTATAGTTACAGCCAGTCTTCTATTTAATATAAAATCTTATCCATCAGAGAAAGCACTGTTTTACAGTTTTGCCCTTGCAGACTGGATCAGTGCTTTTTCTGCATCAGAAAGCCTGCTGCGGTCAGCGCGATAAGCTAACGCCAATGTTCTTGTCACCGGCTGCTGACTGTCTATGGAAACAACTTTGATCTTATCTTCCGGTACTTCAAACAATCTTGGAATAACCGTATAACACATGCCCTGTTTTATAAAATCCAGGACTGTGGACCAGCTTTCACTGGTAAATATGGGCTTTGGTACGATACCTGCCTCCTTAAAAAGAGGCGCAATAAAAGAACGGAACCGCAAATGGCCCTGCAGCTCTGCATATGGATAATTTTTCAGCTGTTTTAAAG
>JBNMGK010000321.1:0-3412 GCA_050872205.1 Enterocloster sp. | reverse complement strand
GATATCCATGATATCCTCCTGTTTTTGAATTGTTCATGATACCGGATTGCTCCGCACTGCGTGCTCTCGCAATCCTAAAAACATTCATAATCCGCTCATTTTTCTTTGAAAAATGGCTTCTTATTCATACACAAAGTTTACCAATACTAACTGAATATAAAAATAAGCAAAAAGTTTAGTATTATTAAACAAAGCCGAGTTCCATTATACCGTAAATGAGAAGAGTGTCAATACCTTTTCTGAAACTTAAAGGTTAACAAATAGACAAAGTTATGATATGATGAACGCATGGAAAAATAAGCGCCGCTTGCGGCATTTATTTTTCAGGCGTTCATCAACGAGCAGGCCGTCTGCGATAGCAGACAGTTGAGCACGTCAGTGCGTGCCTGCGAGTGGAAAACGTAGTGAACAGGCCGTCTGCGGCAGCAGACAGTTGAGCACGTTAGTGCGTGCCTGTGAACGGATTGTAGAAGTACATGCGAGAGCAAAAAACACAGACAAAATCCAGGGAGGTAAGCTGTATGAGCGGTAAGTATATGGCATATGTGGGTTCCTATTCCTATACAGGAAAAGCAAAGGGGATCACAGTATTTGATGTAGATGTAGAAAATGGAATGTTTAAAGAGCGCTGTGAGATTGAAGTGGACAATTCTTCCTATGTAATTGCCTCCAGCGACGGTAAGACTCTTTACTCCATTGCAGACGAAGGTGTTGTATCTTTCCGCATCCTTCCAAACGGAAGCCTTGCGCGTTTAAACAGCGCGTCGATCCGTGGCATGAGAGGCTGTCATCTGTGTACCGATGAAGAGGACAAGTATGTATTTGTATCCGGCTACCATGACGGCAAGACCACTGTATTAAGCTTAAATCCAGACGGTTCTGTAGGAAAGATCGTAGACGGTGTATTTGACAGAGGCTACGGCAGTGTGGCAGAGCGTAACTTCCGCCCACATGTAACCTGCACCAGAAGAATGCCTGACAACCGATTTGTACTCAGTGTAGATAATGGTATTGACCAGGTTAAGGTTTACCGCTTTAATGATAAAGAGCAGAAATTAGTCCAGGTAGACGCAATCCGCTGTGATCTGGAGTCTGCTCCAAGACATTTCCGCTACAGCAGGGACGGAAAGTTCATTTATTTAATGTATGAATTAAAGAAAGCCATTGATGTATATACCTACAAGACCGGAGACAGGGCACCTGTGATCGAAAAGATCCAGACGATTTCCACTACCTCCACCAAAAACCCGGACAACCTGACCGCAGCCTGCGCCATGAGAATGTCCAATGACCAGAAATACATATACTGCACCAATGCAGGGGAAAATACTATCAGTGTTTACAAGAGAGATGAAGAGACAGGACTTTTAACCATGTTATGCTGTCTGCCGATCAGTGGCTCTTATCCAAAGGATGTAGCTGTATTCCCAGACGGAAGACATATCGCTTCTGTAAACCATGACAGCGGTACTATCAGCTTCTTTAAGGTTGATTATGAAAAGGGGCTTTTAGTAATGAGCGGAAGAAGCGTTCCGGTAAATGAGCCAAACTGCTGCGCTATTGTTAAAATAGGAGAAGAATAACATGTCAGGTTCAGTATACGGAACGATTTTTAAGATAAGCACCTGGGGAGAGTCCCATGGAGCAGGCGTAGGCGTTGTAATAGACGGCTGTCCCGCAGGACTTCCTTTAAATGAAGAAGATATCCAGAAATATTTAGACCGGAGAAAACCAGGTCAGAGCAAATTTACTACAGCCAGAAGCGAAGGAGACAAGGCGGAGATCTTATCTGGGGTTTTTGAGGGAAAAACAACAGGAACACCTATTTCCATTGTGATCCGCAACACAGACCAGCGCTCCCGTGATTACAGCAATATCATGGATGTATACCGTCCAGGCCATGCAGATTATACCTTTGATGAAAAATATGGCTTCCGCGATTACCGGGGCGGCGGACGTTCTTCCGGCAGAGAAACCATTGGCAGAGTAGCAGCAGGCGCTGTAGCAGCAAAGCTTCTTGAAAGCCTTGGGATCACAGTTCAGGCATACACCAGTGCTGTGGGACCTGTAAAGATCGACCATTCTAAGATCGATATGGAAGAAATTTCCAATAACCGTCTGTATATGCCAGATAAAGCTGCGGCAGCAGAGGCAGAAAGCTATCTGGAAGATATGATACAGCGAAAAGATTCCTGTGGCGGCGTGGTAGAGTGCGTGATCAACGGACTTCCTGCCGGTGTAGGAGAACCGGTTTTTGATAAATTAGATGCTGCGCTGGGAAAAGCCATTATGTCTATTGGTGCTGTAAAAGGCTTTGAGATCGGAGACGGCTTTGAGGCTGCTGCTTCCTTAGGCTCTCAGGACAACGACAGCTTCATAATAGGAAAAGACGGAAAGCCATGTAAGGTGACCAACCATTCTGGCGGTACCTTAGGAGGCATGAGTGACGGAAGCACCGTAGTAATGCGGGCGGCATTTAAGCCAACACCGTCTATTTCACAGATACAGAAAACAGTGGACCGCTACGGAAAAGAGCGTGAGATCGAGATCAAGGGCCGTCATGACCCGGTGATCGTACCAAGAGCTGTAGTCGTAGTAGAGGCAATGGCTGCGCTTACAACAGCAGACCTGCTTTTAATGTCCATGACATCCAGATTAGATAAAATTAAAAAATTTTTTAATAAAGAGGAGATTTAGTATTATGAAGATCGCAATGGGAAATGATCATTCCGCAATCGAACTGAAGAACATTATCAAGGAATTTGTAGAGAGTAAAGGCTATGAGGTCATCGACCTGGGAACCAACAGCCCTGAAAGCTGCGATTATCCTGTTTACGGCGAAAAAGTAGGCCGTGCAGTAGCTTCCGGCGAAGCTGACCTGGGTATTGCTATCTGCGGTACCGGCGTAGGCATCTCTTTAGCAGCAAACAAGGTAAAAGGCATCCGCGCCTGCGTATGCAGCGAGCCATATACTGCAAAGCTTTCCAGAATGCACAACAACTCCAACGTTCTTGCATTTGGCGCAAGAGTTGTAGGCAGCGAGCTGGCTAAGATGATCACAGAAGCATGGCTGGATGCAAAATTTGAAGGCGGCCGCCATGAGCGCCGTGTTCAAATGTTAATGGATATTGAAAACAGATAAATGGTGCAGATTTACACTAACATGTAAAAGAACAGCAAATGATCAGGCGTTCCGAAGAAGATCAGGTTTCGGGACGCCTGAAATTATATAGAAAAAAGATAGAGAAGAGATCATTCTTATGGCAGATGTAACCTATTTTAACATGCTTTTAAATATTGGACTTCTTGTGCTGATCGCAGCCCTTCTTACGAACCTGGAGTTTGTAAGGGATCTGTTTCTGGAGGAACAAAGCAGTATTTTTTCAAAAACAGCACTTGCGGTGATCTTTGG
>JBNMGK010000328.1:0-3322 GCA_050872205.1 Enterocloster sp. | reverse complement strand
GCTTAACAGGTACTCAATGGCGTAGGTAAAGCCAACGATGCCGATTCCGCCTCCGATCACCAGCGGGAGCAGTGTGCGGACGCTCTGTTTCCAGTCATTTAAAAGATTGGAGATCGCCCCTATCAGCTTGTCATAAATGCCAAGGGAGACTGCCATCGTGCCGCCGCTGACACCAGGAATGACATTTGCGATACCAATCATGATACCTTTTAAAATATCTGTGAAAAATGTCATCGGTTTATCATCCTCATTTCTTTTTGATTTTTTGTTTACAGCAACCATTATATGTGGTGGAAAAACATCTGTCAATAAAGGAAATTCAAGGAAGTTAGGTAAAATCACGGACGATTTTTATGTATTCCTGTGCATGGTAGGAAAGATAGCTTCCTCTTCGAAAAGCAGCTACAAAATCGACTGTTGTGCAGGGATTGCCAACGGAGAAGAAAAGAGGCTGCTTTTTGAATGGAATGTGTTTTAAATGGGTTTCCGTCACAAAGCAGGCGCCGTATCCGCTGGAGGCAAGTTCTGCAGCAGCAGGAATATTGGTGGTCTGCAGACGGATTTGCGGGTGGAGATGATAAAGCCGGAAAAGCTGGTCAACGGTTTGCCTGGTTCTCTGACCGGCAGGCTGCAGGATAAATGGTTCTTTTTCCAGAAGGTGGAGGTCCAGCCATGGATATCGACAGCCTTCTTTTTTTATGCCCGCTGATTTAAGCGGATGGTCTGCGGACAGAACGAGAATGACTTCTTCGTGGCTGATGATCTCATAATCGACATCTGGACTTTTCACCGGAAGATTAAAAAATGCAAGATCCGCTTCCCCGCTTAAAAGCATACCTTCTAAAAGGCTGGAGTGGGCCTCTAAGATGTCTAGGCGAACGTTGGGATAAAGGCTGTGAAAAATCGGAAGGGTACAGGGAAGCATATACGTTCCCCGCATGGTCGGAAAAGCAATTTTTAAGAGTCCAGCGTTATGGCGGATGATATCGCCCATTTCCTGGTCCAGCTCTTTTTTCAGATTTAGAATTCCAGTTGCCTTTGCCACATAGCGTTCTCCGGCATAGGTTAAGATAAAACGGTTTCCGAGCTTTTTAAACAGCTTTTGTCCCATTTCTTTTTCCAGGTTTTGAAGAAATTTGGTGAGAGTTGGCTGAGTGATATAGAGAGAATCAGCCGCTTTTGTGATATTCTGTGCCTTTGCGATCGCAAGCACATAAGAGAAATCTCGAAAATCCATTTGTTGCCCCCATAAATATTTTTAATGAATCCATGAGTTTATGATATCATAAACTATTCATAAATGGAATAGTTTTAATGAAAATAATGAATTTCAATTCCTGAACGTGGTGTGATATGATGAAACTATCAAAAGGTACGGTACCAGAAAAAGCAGTAAGGCAAGCTGCTCAATATTACTGGATGAGAAGGAGATTGAATGATGCTGGAAAGGGACGATCATATTTTGAAGCTTCCTGTAACACTTATGAGGGGCGGAACAAGCAAAGGAGTATATATTCTGGAAGAAGATCTTCCAAAAGATCATAATGAATGGGATAAGATATTACTGCGTTTGATGGGAAGTCCGGATCAGAAGCAGATCGATGGATTAGGTGGTTCACAATCTGTTACAAGCAAAGTGGCGATCATAAAGAGATCAGAGCGGTCAGATGCAGACGTAGATTATACATTTGCCCAGGTGTCCGTGGATAAACCTGTGGTAAGCTATAAAGGAAATTGTGGAAATATTTCTTCAGGAGTAGGTCCTTTTGCCATTGAAAAGGGTCTGGTAACTGCAAAAGAAGGGATGACTACGGTCAGGATCTATAATACAAATACGGATAAGGTCATTGCAGCTGATGTAAGGACCAAAGGAGAACAGGTTGTATATCAGGGAGATTTTAAGATCGCAGGGGTACCTGCAGCAGCTTCACCTATAAAGTTAAAATTTATAGATCCGGCCGGAACCCTGAAAAAGGGACTTCTTCCAACGGGAAAAGCAGTAGACATCTTAGAAGTACCTGGAATAGGATCCATAGAAGTATCTATTATTGATGCGGCTAATCCACTTGTTTTTGCAAGGGCAAAGGATTTAGGACTTACTGGGAAAGAAATCCCAGAAGAACTAAATGCAAATACGGAAAAACTGGAACTATTAGAAACAGTAAGAGGTCTTGCCGCTGTTAAACTGGGTCTGATCAGTGACTATAAAACATCTGCATGGGAAACACCAGGAGTTCCTAAAATGACATTTGTAGCAGAAGCAGATGATTATATTACTTCTGATGGGAAAATGATAAAAAAGGAGGAAATTGATCTTCTTTCCCGCATGATGTCTATGCAGAAAGCCCATCCAAGTTATGCGATGACAGGGGCCATGTGTACCGCTGCTGCAGCAGTAGTGCCGGGAAGCATAGTGGAACAGGTTTTGCCAAAAGGGGCAGATACACAGTATTTACGTATTGGTCATGCAAGCGGGATCCTTGAATGTGGTGTGGATTACAGAGAAGAAAACGGTAAAACATTAGTGATCGAAGACACATTTGGGTTTCGCACAGCAAATCTTTTATTGGACGGTGTAGCAGTAGTCAGAAATTAGCAAAAAAGGGGTAAATACATATGGAGATGATAAAAGAATTTCTTCCGCAGATATCATTGCTTGTATTGGTTGCAGTGATCGCAGTTGGTTTTATAAAGAAAATAAATATTGGTTTCTTTTCCATAGGAGCTGCTTTTTTACTTGCTCTTCTGGGAAAAGCACTGGAAGCTGGTGTGAAAACAAGTGATGTAGCCAAAGGCTTTTCCAGTTCTATGTTTGTAACTCTGGTAGGTGTTACATTTTTGTTTGGAATGGCATCACAAAATGGAACACTGGATCTTTTTTCTAAAAAAATAGTGGCCCTGGTAGGAAAAAGGACGTATCTTATTCCCGTGTTAATGTTTTTCTTATCAGCATTCATATCTGCAATCGGACCAGGACATATTGCAGCTGGGATTTTAATGACAACTTTTGCAGTTTACCTGGCGCTGGAACTGGATATTAACCCAATGGCAACTGCACTGTATGCGAAATTGGGAGCTAACGCAGGCTGCGCGTCTCCATTGTCATTAACCGGTATATTGGCAAAGGAACTTTCAGAACCATTAGGATACACAGGATTTTCTGCTCACTTGTTTTTTAGCACTTTAATGTCTGGATTTGTATTTACTTTGGTGGTATATGTCCTGTATAAAGGTTACAAAGTAAAAGCAGACAATCCCTTAAAGCTTTCACAGATACCAAAATTTAACAGAAAACAGCAGGTAACTATGGCAGCTATTGTGG
>JBNMGK010000245.1:0-4544 GCA_050872205.1 Enterocloster sp. | reverse complement strand
CTTGCAGGCTGGCTGATCTTAGGACAGAAGCTGACAGGAAGAGAGATCCTTGGCTGTATCCTTATGTTCTCAGCTATTGTACTGGCACAGGTGCCAGATGTTATTTTAAGTCGAAAAAACGGGGAAAGATAGAATTGCAGACCCTGTAAAATTCGTATAGTATGATAGATACCAGGGGTCAAAGGTCAGAAGTCCGATGCAAGCTTGCTTGCAGGAGGGCTTCTGACTTTGGAACCCGCCAAAAACATGAGTAAGTAGCCATTTTTTGAAGAAAAATGAGCGAATTACGAATGTTTTTGAGGTGCTATGTGCCAGTGGCACATGTTCAGCACCGACCGAAGCGGAGCGGAGATGCGAGAGTGCAAAGCACGGAGCAATCCGGTATATAGCACCAACAGGAGGAAATTGGGAAAATATGGAAGAAATGGGTGCAGAAAATTATCTTAACCACCTTCCCATGTGGGCCAATAAGAAAAATTCTTTAAAAGATATCCGGATATTTTTAGACCGGATGGACGGACCGGACAGAAAGATCCCGGCGATCCATGTGGCCGGGACCAATGGAAAAGGTTCTGTGTGTGCCTTTATGACTTCTGTATTAAAAAAGGCCGGTTTCCGTACAGGAACCTTTATTTCCCCGCATCTGGTTGAGATTCGGGAACGCTTCCTCATAAATGGGGACTTAGTGGAAAAAGAGGTTTTTGAAGAGGCTTTCAGGGAAGTAAAAAAGGTGGCAGAGGCCATGATGAAAGAGGGCTTTTGCCATCCTACTTTTTTTGAGTTCCTTTTTTATATGGCAATGGTGATCTTCGCAAAAGAAAAGGTAGATGTAATGGTCATAGAGACCGGCCTTGGAGGCCGTCTGGACACCACCAATGTACTGGAAAAGCCAGCGGTCTGTGTGATCACCTCCATCAGCAAGGACCATATGCAGTATCTGGGAACTACCATTCCTGAGATCGCAGGAGAGAAGGCTGGTATTATAAAAGCCGGTGTGCCTGTGGTGTTTGATGATTCAGATGCAGAGGCCGGAGCCGTGATGCGGGCAAAGGCAAAAGAGATGAATGCACCCTGTTTTCCTGTGTCTGACCTTCTTTATGAGGTAAAAGAAGGGGTAGAAGGGGATGAAGGCTATCTTTATCTTAAAGAGAAGGACTGTTTTGGACAGGTGTCCGGCTGCTTGGGGCTTACGCTTACCGTTCCTTTTGAAGCACCTTACCAGGCTCAGAATGCATTTCTTGCAGTGACCGCCCTTAGGGTTATACGGACATCCGGGGGCATTTTTGAAAAGCTTACGGACGCGGTGATCCGGGATGGTATCAAAGAGGCCTGCTGGCCTGGAAGAATGGAAAGAGCAGCCAAAAATATTTATCTGGACGGAGCCCACAATCCAGGGGGGATCGCAGCTTTTATCCAGGCAGCTGGAAAAATACGCAAAAGGACTGGCAGGAAGGTCTGGCTTCTTTTTGCAGCTGTGTCGGATAAAGAGTATGAGACTATGGCAAAAGAACTTTGTGAAGGTCTTGACTGGCGAGGCATTGGCGTGGTACATATGAACAGTGACAGGGGACTTTCAGCTGGAAAGCTTTCACAGGTTTTTAAGAAGTATGCCCCCTGTGAGGTAGTTTCTTTTGAGGATACGAAAACAGCCATCACACAGATGAAGCAGGCAGCAGCAGACGGCATTTTATTCTGTGCCGGTTCTCTGTACCTGATCGGAGAGTTAAAGGTTCATCTTAAGGAAGAAAGGAGCAAGATACATTGATCGATTTTGAAGAAGAAATAGAGCGTTTTAAGCCAAGTCTGGACGTAGAAGCAGTAGAAGATGCCATTGTAAAAAGCGACCTGACAGATATGACGGACATTATGATGGAACTGATCAAGGAAAGAGACGGAAGTAAAAGATGATGGATATTGCAGCAAAAAACAGACAGGTAGCCAACAGCTATTATAATCTGGGTCTGGAAAAGGCGAAAATAAGGGATCTTTCCGGTGCAGCCCAGTGCCTGAAAAAAAGTCTGCATTTTTCCAAATATCAGACAGATGCCAGAAATCTCTTAGGACTGATCTATTATGAAAACGGGGAAGTGGCAGATGCGCTGGTACAGTGGGTCATCAGCTTAAACTTACAGCCGGAAAATAACCTGGCAGACCACTATTTAGATGAGATCCAGAGAAAACCGGGACAGTTAGAGGCTGAAAGCCAGAATGTAAAGACCTTTAACCAGGCTTTGTGGCATGCCCAGAACGGCAGCGATGACCTGGCAATTTTACAGCTGGCCCGTGTGGTTGCTGCAAAGCCTCATTTTGTAAAGGCACACCTGCTTTTAGCCCTTTGATATATGCGAAGAGAAGACTATAACAAGGCGGGAAGGTCTCTTTATAAGATCTTACAGATCGATAAGAGCAATCCCAAAGCCCTTTATTATATGTCTTTAGTCAAGCAGAATACAGGCCGGGCAGATGCGGAAAAGCGGAAGATGATCAAGGCATTTTCCCACAGGCAGATGCAGGATGATGATGTGATCATTCCCAATACCTACAAGGAAAATACAGGTCTTTCTACCGTATTCCATATTATCATCGGCCTTATTTTAGGATTGTTTGCTTTCTATGTGCTGGTGCTTCCTGCAAGAGAAAGCAGTTTAAACCGTACAAGAGACGATGAGCTGATCGGCTATATGCAGCAGTTAAATAACGCAAACCAGCAGAATGATACGCTGCAGCAGAAAAATGATGATCTTACAGCCCAGAAGGAAGAGGTACAGAAGAAACTGGACGAGCTGACTACCGGAAATACCAGCGTGCTGGCCCAGTACCAGAGCCTGATCTGGGTGTTACAGTATTACCGTACCGGAGATCTGGTGACAGCAGCAAAGACCTTTGCAGATGCCAGCTTTGATATGATCGAGGATGAAAATATCCAGGCCATCATAAACAGCATCCGTCAGGATATGGCAGGAAATGTTTACCAGAGCCTGGTACAGCAGGGACTGCAGCTTTGGAACGGCGGTGACAAGACACAGGCTATGGATTATTTCCAGGCCAGCTTAAAGATCCAGCCGGATAACCCGGAAGCTATGTTTTATGTAGGCCGTCTGTATCAGGAGGCAGGAGATACAGAAAATGCCAACGCCATGTTTGACAAGATCGTTGGGGAACATGGAGACTCTGAGTATGCCCAGAGGGCAGCAGCGGCAAGAGGATATTAAAATAAAGGATAGAGGATCCAGCCCTGGGGCGGGAACCGTATTTAATGAAAATCAGCTCTCCCAGTTGGGAGAAACATAAAAAGTATGTACAGCAGAGAAAAGAACAACTACCTTTTCTCTGCTTTTTTTATGGCTGTATGCACAAATACGCACTGTACGCTCGTGTGCAGGCTTATATATCCGGGATTTTTGTCCGCCGAATGGCGGACATCCCATACATCATCATAAGGAGGAATAAAAAACATGAAACAGACAAAGATAACCTACGAAGCCTTTGGCGATACACTGCTTATACATATGCCAAAGGAATTAGATCACCACAACTGTCGCGACTTAAAGCGGGATACGGATCTGATGTTAGATGAAAATTACATCAACCGCATTATTTTCGATTTTGGAAAAACAGAATTTATGGATTCGTCCGGGATCGGGGTTTTATTAAACCGTTATAAGCAGATGGCTGCCAGCAGAGGCACTGTTACCTATTACGGCGCAGGCCCCAGAGTGCTGCGTATTCTTGAAATGGGTGGTCTGGTGCGCCTGATCCGGGGCTTTAAGGATCGTGAAAGCGCTCTGGGAAATTTATAAAAGCAGGAGGATATAAAAGGTGGAAGGACAGAAGGAACAGAATAGACAGATGGAACAAGAGGAAAAGAATGGTCAGAAAGAACATGTAAGGCTGGAATTTGAAAGCTGTTCTAAAAATGAGGAGTTTGCCAGAGTGGTGGCAGCTGTATTTATGAGCCGCTTAGATCCTACATTAGAGGAGACCCAGGATGTAAAAACGGCAGTGTCTGAGGCAGTGACCAATGCCATTATCCACGGTTATGGAAAAGAAGCAGGGGAGATATTTATGGATATGACCGCAGATCCGGCTGAAAAGATATTAACGGTCTGTGTAACAGATACAGGAGCGGGTATCCCGGATGTAAAAAAGGCTATGGAGCCCCTGTATACAACAGATACCACCGGGGAACGCTCCGGTATGGGATTTTCCTTTATGGAAGCCTTTATGGATGAAGTGATCGTAGAGTCAGAACCGGGAAAAGGAACGGCAGTGACCATGAAAAAGCATATTGGAAGGTGAGCCCTATGGATGAGACCCTGAAAATGATCGAATTGGCTCACCAGGGGGATAAAACAGCCAGAGACAGGCTGGTAACAGAAAATCTGGGCCTTGTGTGGAGCATTGTAAAACGCTTTGCAGGCCGGGGATATGAACAGGAAGATCTGTTTCAGATCGGAAGCATCGGGCTTTTAAAGGCCATTGATAAGTTTGACCTGGAGTATCAGGTGCGGTTTTCTACTTATGCAGTACCAATAGAGTAAGAT